>CALWWH010000149.1 GCA_944385195.1 uncultured Oscillospiraceae bacterium
TCAGGGCGCGGGTGCTGTCCTCCTCGTTGGAGACCACCAGCACGTCGCCCTCCCCGCAGAAATTCAGCGCCGCGTGGAGGGCCAGATTGTCTCCCGCCCGGCATTTCACCGTAAAGGCCGGGCCCACCATCATCTGCTCCTTCGGTCTGCTGACCAGCCTGATCCGCGGGTTCATGGCGCAGCCGCGGCCCATCACATCGGCGGTATTGGAGGCAGGTATGGTCCTGAACTGGTCCATGATTGTGGAATCCGGCAGTTCCCGCTTGAGATAGATCCTTTTCCCGACAGGCAAATTTCTCTCCCCTTTCATAAATTCTGTCTAAATCGCCCTTGTTCTTCCTCTGGTTTTATAGTAATATAGCACCAAGTAAAAAACAAACAGTGATTTTTTGAGTTTTTAACAAATTTTCTTTGTGCGAGGCGCAGAATGGATCTGATCAGTCTGTACTACTTCACGGAGCTGGCCAAGGACCTGCATATGACCCGCACGGCCAGCCGGCTGTTTATCTCCCAGCAGACCCTGAGCAACCACATCCAGCGGCTGGAGCGCTACTACCAGGTTTCGCTCTTCCACCGGAAGCCGGCTCTCTCCCTGACCACCGCCGGCGAATTCGTGCTGGCCTTCGCCGAGGATGTCCTGAAGGAGCACGCCAATCTGAAGGACATTCTGTCGGATCTGGAGCGCCAGGAGCGGGGCGTCCTCCGGTTTGGGGCCAGCACCCTGCGTCTGGGCATGTGCCTGCCTGCGGTCCTTCCGGCCTTCAGCGCCCGCTATCCCAACGTGTCCCTTCAGATTACCGACACGGTCACCGCCCAGCTGGAGCCCCTGGTGCTGGACGGCTCGATCGACTTTGCCGTCACCGTCAGCGGGGATGACTCCCCCAAGCTGGTCCGCCACCAGATTATGGACGAGCAGATCTATCTCTGCGTGGCGGACTCCCTCCTGACCTCCTGCTACGGAAGCCAGGCCGGCCATCTGAAGCAGAGGGCTCTGGCCGGCGCCCGGGTGGAGGACTTCGCCGCCCTGCCCTTCTGCATCTTTGACAACCGGATGGGGCGGCAGGTGAACCGCTGCTTCGAGGCGGCCCACATCACCCCCCGCGCCTATATCACCACCACCTATACGCAGATCGCCACCACCATCTGTTTCCAGCGGCTGGCCGCCTGCTTCTGCCCCCAGATGAGCCTGGCCACCCTGCGGGGGGAAATCCCGCCGGACATCAACATCTTCCCCCTCTGGTACAAGGACCAGCCTCTCACCCAGCGGCTGTCCCTGATCCGCCTGAAGGACCGCTATCTGCCCCACTACTCCAAGTTCTTTCTGGACCTGATCTTCCACTACTTCAGCGAGATCGAGCGCATCGATATGGAGCATATTGTGTAAGAGAGAAAAGCAGGGCCTGTGGAACCGCCAATCACAGCGGTTCCGCAGGCCCTGTTTCAACCTGTCTAACCCAGTCAGAATTCCATTTTGGAATGGCATCATTCCCGTTCAATATCCCCAGATTTTTGTCAAAGGACTATAATGCAATTGTGCATTTTGTCCATCAGTCTTCTGACCGGGTGTAGGGACACCCACGGGAATCGGCGTGAGGAAGAACTCCCATCAGAAAGGGAAAAGCCGCGCGGCGCTTATTGGGGGGAACAGCAGAATATACTGTGCCGACAGCGTTTGGTTCCCGTAAC
This sequence comes from uncultured Oscillospiraceae bacterium, assembly GCA_944385195.1. Taxonomy (GTDB): domain Bacteria; phylum Bacillota; class Clostridia; order Oscillospirales; family Oscillospiraceae; genus RUG11142. The sequence goes on from CALWWH010000149.1 coordinate 1,687, forward strand.
CGCAAGTCAGGAAAGGAGGCGTATCTAAGGAACCGCAAACCGCGGCTGCAAAATCGAATCGTTTTCAGCAGTCTAGACAGCAAGACATAGAGGAGGAGAGGAAATGACGTTTTCAAAGAAGCAATGGATTTTCCTGGCCGCGGCGGTCGTCGTGGCGCTGGCGGTCGCCCTGCTGATCCCCATTGAGGGGCTCTCGTCGGCCGGCAGCATTACGCTCGGCATTTTCCTGGGCGCGATCATTCTCTGGTGCGGCAATGTATTCCCATTTGTTGTCACCTGTCTGATTTTGATGATCCTTCTGGTGGTTACCAAGGTTGTTTCGTTTGGAACCGCTTTTTCTGGCGTTTCCCAGACGACCTGGTGGCTGATGCTGGGGGCAATGGGCTTCAGCGTTGCGCTGACGAAAACCGGCGTCTTGAGGCGCCTTTCGTTCCATATCTTGAAGGTGTTCCCCTCGAACTTTTTGGGGCAGTCCCTGGCCGTGGCGCTGGCCGGCCTGGTCGTCAACCCCATGATTCCCAGCGTGAATGTGAAAATCGCCATGCTGATGCCCATGGTCAAGTCCATCTCTGACACGGTCGGGTACCCGAAGCGCAGCAAAGGCGCCCACGGGCTCTGGTCTGTGGCCTATATCAGCATCGTTCTGGGCAGCTACGCATTTGCCACGTCAAACCTGTTCAGCATCATCGTCGCAGGCCTTCTGCCCAGCGAAGGGAGAGCCGACTGGATCCAGTGGTTCCTGGGGGCCCTGCCCTGGCTGGTCATCGCCGGCATTGGCACATTGGTGGTCGCCATCATCATGTTCAATCCCAAGGATCCCTCCCTGGAAATGTCCAAGGACTTCATCAACGAGGAGCTCAAAAAGATGGGCAAGATCAGCAGGCAGGAGATCATCTGCATTGTTACGCTGATCGCCGCCGTACTGCTCTGGATCTTTGAAGGGCAGATCGGCATCCCGTCCCAGGTGACGGCGCTGATGTCGATGGTCGTCGTCCTGGTGCTGGGCGTCATCGATATGAAGGAGCTGAAAAACGGCGTCCCCTGGGATATGCTGCTCATGGTCGGCACGCTGATGGGACTGGGCGGCGTCTTCGCGGAAGTCGGCCTCACGGACTTCATCACCCAGGTCTTTACGCCGGTGGTGAATCTGGTGTCCGGCAACATTGTGATCTTCCTGATCGCCTTCAGCCTGATTTTCTCTCTGGTGCGGATGGTCGTCACGGATGTGATCACGCTGTTTACCATCTTTATCCCTCTGTTCATCCCCTTTGCCAACGCCCTTGGGATCAGCCCGTGGGTCCTGGGCTTCATCGCTCTTGTTTCGCAAACCCACTGGGGCATGCTCTACATGAGCAATTTCGGCATCCCGGCCTACGGCATGTGGGGCGGCGAGGAGATGCTCGACTACAACCAGCTGGCAAAGCCGTCCTGGGTCTACTGTGTGCTGAATATCGTGGCGATCATTGTGAGCATCCCCTTCTGGAAGCTGATCGGCTTCATCGCCTGACCGGCTTTCAGGCCGTATTTGCGGTCTTACGTACCTTATATACTACAAAAATATACAAAGAAAGGACGGAACGTTATGGCGGAGTATATCGTTGGTAAGGAGTCGAAGATCCCTGTTTACCGGGAAGCGGACGTGGTCGTGGTGGGTGGAGGCATTGCCGGCATTGCCGCAGCAATCGCCGCGGCCCGCCAGGGCAAGAAAGCCGTCATCGTGGAAAAGAACGCCGCGCTGGGCGGTCTGGCCACGCTGGGGCACGTGTGCGTCTACCTCCCCCTGGACGACGGTGTGGGACACCGTATTTTCGGCGGGCTGTCGGAGGAGCTCCTGCACTCCACGATCCAGTACGGCTACAACGACCTGCCCGACTGCTGGAAATTCAGAACAGCCTATGTGGATCAGCCGGAGGGCCGCTATGCGACAACCTTCAATATTCCGGCGGCCATCTTCGCGTTTGATGAGCTGTGCGAAAAGGAGGGCGTCGAAACCATCTTCGACGTGGTTTTCTCCGAGCCGATCATGGAGGGCAACCGCGTTCTCGGCATCATCTGCGAGTCCAAGCAGGGCCGGGTTGCCATTATGGGCAAGCAGTTTGTGGATGCCTCCGGCGATGCGGACCTGATGTCCCGAGCCGGCGCAGCCACCAGGCGCAAAGCAAGCATCTGCTCCCACTGGGCATATGAAGTCGAGCTCTCCACGGTCAAAAAGGCCATCGAGGAGGGGAAAGGGGTTCTGCAGGCCCTGCAGCTCCGCTGGCTTGGCGCCCGGCCCCATGGCGGCGACCTGGAGGCCTATCCCGTGCCGACGTTCCAGGGTACCACCATCGACGGGGTCAACGGGTATCTGAAAACCAGCCGAAAGCTTGCACTGGACTACCTTAAAGCAAATCAGCGTCCGGATTACGCCATGATTACCCTCCCCACCATGGCGCAGTTCCGCACCAGCCAGCACATCGTCGGCATGAGCACGCTGAACTATGAAACAGACGCGGAAAAGTACGTGGAGGACTCTGTCGGCATCGTTTCCAACGGCGTGGGAGGGGAGGTCGTCCAGGTCTACGAGTATCCCTACGGCGGGATCGTGGACGGCAAGGTGGAGAACGTCTACGCCGCAGGCCGCATTGTTTCCACGGATGAGATGATGGGCTGGGAGATGATGCGCCTGATCCCCGCCTGCGC
>CALWWH010000150.1 GCA_944385195.1 uncultured Oscillospiraceae bacterium
GACGCTCTTCCGATCCCACTCCACAGTGGCGGAGGGAATGCCGACGGATTCGGGTGTAACGCGCGCAAACTCGGTACGCATAAACTCTGCTCCTTTATAAAGTGATTTATGTATTCACAATATCACATAGAAACATCGATGTCAATCGTTTACTCTGAATTATTTTGGATTCTTAGCTTTGCCCGGAGGCCGCCCATCCGCCGCCGCAGGAGACAAGCCGGCGGCCGGGCTGAGTGAGCCCGACCGCCGGCCGGGGCCCGGGGGAACAATCCCTGGGCTGGGTCCTGAAACAAGCGGAGGAAAAGTACACTTTTCCCTGCCCTTTGCCGCGCATTTTGCCAATATCTCTCTATTACAGTTGGGTGACAAAAGCCGCCCAGGCATTGACCCCGGGCCCGTCACAGAGTATGATATGCTTACATAGAATCCCAAGGAAGGAGCCGCCTTTTATGAAACGCCTTACCGCCCTGATGGGCTGTCTGCTGCTCCTGCTCTCTATGGCGCTTGGCGCCCGCGCGCAGGAACTGCCATATTCCGACACCCACGCCATTCGCAATACCGATGCTGTGGCCATGCTCACGGACCTCCAACTGTTGGAGGGCGATGATAACCGGGAATTTCACCCTTCTACCTACCTGACCCGCGCCGAAGCCGCTAAAATTGCTGCCCTGGTGGTCTGTGCAGACCCGGTGCCGACGATTGCAGCCCCGTTCGGGGACATTGATGGCTCCTGGGCCAAAGACTATATCAGTTTCGGCTACGAACAGGGCTATCTCGACGGCGGCAGCGACTGCTTCCAGCCGGATGAGCCTGTCACCGCCCGCGAACTGGTTAAAATGCTCCTGGGCGCCATCGGCTACGACTTCTCCGCGATGGAAGACCCCGAGCAGAGCCTGGATGCGCTGGCCGAGGAACTGCGGGTCTATAACGGCTACGAGCTGGACTACAACCAGCCCATCAGCCGCGACTACGCCGCCCGTCTCATCATCAACGTCCTGGGCTGCAGCGTCGTCACCGGCTATGAAAACGGCGAGCCAGTCTACCTGGAGGACGACCTGCTCAACCCGGTCTCCGCCCTGGAGCACCGCTTTGGCGTCATCCGCTATCAGCAGGTGATCACCGCCAACGAGTACGCCGACCTGGAGAGCCCCAACGCTCCTCTGGAAGAGGGGATGACCAAACTCTATGGCCACTATCCGATGCGCTTTGGCTCCAACTTGGCCGCCCTGGGCCGCACCGTCACCGTCTATCTCCGTGACGGCCAGCTGGTGGGTGTGCCGATGTACGACCCCGAGGAGTTCTGCGTCACCGTCAGCGGTCAAGAGGCCGTCGACACCCTGCTGGTCAATGGCGGATATACCTTGGCCCAGGAGGGCAAGGTCTACGACAACGCAGTCCTGACCGATGCCGGCGCGCTCCTATCCATCGCCCAGACCGACACGGTTACGTTCATCGATTACGAGTCCGACGGCGCCATCGATCTGGCCCTGATCTACCGCTGGCAGGCCTACGAGGTCTTGCAGAGCAGCCCGCTGGTCATCAGCACCCCAGAGGGTAACCAGGTCTTCCCCAATCAGTCCATCGCCCCTGCAGAGGAGCTCTATGCGCTGTGTATCGGCGGCCGTTGGACCCTCAAAACCCAGTAAGTCCAAGAGCAGCCGCCGGTACGGACGGCTGCTCTTGCTATTTTATCTATAAGGTGTATAATAGTACCAAATTGATCCAGAAAGGAAGGTCCCCCCATGAAAGTTACTGAGCTGCCCTACAGGCGAATCACCCTCGAAGAGGTCCAGTCCCGCGCCGAAAAGGTCATCCAGACGGTCAAAAGCGCCAATACCGTCGGCGAGATCCTCGCCGCCCGCAAGGACATGACTGCCCTGCACAAAGACTACAACACCAACGCCGGCCTGTGCTATATGCGCTACAGCATCAACACTGCCGACGAGTTCTACGCTGCGGAGAAGGACTACTATGACCAGATCGGACCCGTGATCGACAACCTGAATTTCGAGTACGCATCGGCCCTGCTGGAGAGCCCCCTGCGCCCCGCGCTGGAAAAGGTCCTCAACCCCGTCCTCTTCAAGAGTCTGGAGGTTCAGCGCAAGGCGATGTCCCCGGAGATCATCGAGGATATGGTGGAGGAAAATAAGCTCACCAGCCAGTACAGCAAGCTGCTGAGCACCATGGAGTTCACCTTCCGGGGCCAGACCATGCCCCGCACCGTCCTGGCCGGGTACTTCAAGGACGACGACCGCCAGACCCGCAAGGAAGCCTATGTCCAGCTGGGCGTGGGCCTACAGGCCCACGCCCAGGAGCTGGACGAGATCTTCGACAAGCTGGTCCACGTCCGCGACCGCATGGCTAAGAAAATGGGCTACAAGAACTTCGTCGAGCTGGGCTACTACCGCATGGGCCGGCTGTGCTTTGACCAGCAGAGCGTCGCCGTGTTCCGCCAGAACATCCTCAGCGATGTGGTCCCTGTGGTGGAGCGCCTGCGCACCGCCAACGCCAAAAAAATGGGCATCGACACCTTCATGGTCTATGACTACGACGTTGTCACCCCAGGCGGCGACCCAAAGCCCATCGGCGGCAAGGAGGGGATCTTCTCCGCTGCCCGCCAGATGTACCACGCCATGAGCCCTGAGTCCGGCGCTTTCATCGACATGATGCTGGACAATGATGCGTTTGATGTTGACTCCCGCCCCAACAAGTCCCCCGGCGGCTACTGCACACAGTTCCCCAACTTCAAGCAGCCGTTCATCTTTGCCAACTTTAACGGCACGGCTGGCGACGTCGATGTGGTCACCCACGAGGCAGGCCATGCCTTTAACGCCTATATGATCATGGACAATGAGTACGCCGACGAGCTGGGCTGCGGCGGCATGGAGACCGCAGAAACCCACTCGATGAGCATGGAGTTCTTCGCCTGGCCCTATATGAAGAACTTCTTCGGCGAGAATGACCAGCGCTACCGCTATATGCACGCCCTGGACAGCCTGAGCTTTCTGCCCTACGGCACCATGGTCGACGCCTTCCAGCACATCGTGTATGAAAAGCCCGATATGACGCCTCAAGAGCGCAAGGCGGCCTGGAGGGAGCTGGAGTCCCAGTTCCGCCCCTACATCCACTTCGAGGGCATCCCCTACATCGAAGAGGGCGTTCGCTGGCAGTACCAGGCCCATATCTACGAGAGCCCCTTCTACTACATTGACTACTGTCTGGCGCAGACCGCTGCCTTCAACTTCCTGCTGGCTTCCCAGGAGGATTATGGCGACGCTTTTGCTCGCTATCTGCATCTGCTCAAGCAAGGCGGGGAGCAGGTCTGGACCGACCTACTCGCTGAGGCAAAGATCCCCAGTCCCTTCGAGCCAGGCGCACTGCGTACCCTGGCCCAGGGCGTCGAGGCTCTGCTGACCAAAATCGAGCCTTAAAACCAACGCTGTATTAGCGAGCCGGTGCACTGCGTTCGGCAGTGCACCGGCTCGTACTTGTATATACAGGCTGTCTTTGATAGAAAGACAAAAAAATGAAAGCGATAACAATTGAATCATTATATAGATATTGATAAAAGCATATCGGAATGGATTAGTGCGAAATCACAAATTGAAATTGTAGAAATAAAAAGTTATTGACAGGAATATGGTGGCATGATATACTGTGTCCGCTAGCAAAAACAAATTTCGACCGTCTTTGTCTAGAATACACTCAATAATGATTATTAAATGAAAGGTGGACCACTCAATGAAAGGTTTCGCAATGTTGAAGATAGGCCAGACTGGCTGGATCACCAAGGACACTCCCGCCTGCGGGCCAATGGATGCCATCTGTAAGCCTCTGGCGCTGGCTCCCTGCACCTCTGACGTGCATACCGTTTGGGCAGGCGCCATCGGCGATCGTCACAATATGATTCTGGGCCATGAGGCTGTGGGAGAGGTAGTCGAAGTCGGCAGCCTGGTCAAAGACTTTAAGGTGGGCGACAAGGTCCTGGTCTCCGCCATTACCCCCGACTGGGGCTCCCTGCAGGCGCAGGAGGGCTACGCCATGCACAGCGGCGGCATGCTAGCTGGCTGGAAGTTCTCCAACTTCAAAGACGGTGTCTTTGCAGAGTTCTTCCATGTGAACGAGGCTGACGCCAACCTGGCGCACCTGCCCGAGGGCATGGATCTGGGCGCGGCGACCATGATCAGCGACATGGTCCCCACGGGCTTCCATGGCGTGGAGCTGGCAGACGTCCAGTTCGGTGACAACGTTGCCGTCATCGGCATCGGCCCTGTGGGCCTGATGGCTGTGGCAGCGGCGGGTATCCGCGGCGCGGCCAATATCTACGCCGTCGGCTCCCGTAAAAACTGCGCCGACCTGGCCATGGAATTCGGCGCGACCAACATTATCAACTATCGCGAGGGCGACATCGTCGAGCAGATCCTCGACCTGAACCACGGACCTGTGGATCGGATTGTCGTCGCCGGCGGCGACAACGACACCTTTGACCAGGCCATCCGTATGCTCAAGCCCGGCGGTGTCATTGGCAATGTCAACTACCTCGGTGATGGCGACACCATCGGCCTGCCCCGTGTGGAGTGGGGCTGCGGCATGGGCCACAAGAAGATCGTCGGCGGGCTGATGCCCGGCCGACGCCTGCGCTCCGAGAAGCTGGCGCGCCTGGTGCAGACCCACCGCATCCACCCCGAGAAGCTCATCACTCATCGCTTCGAGGGCCTGGAGAATGTCGAGCCAGCCCTGATGCTCATGAAGGACAAGCCCCGCGACCTGATCAAGCCCCTGGTAGTTCTCTAATCTGCACAAGGCCCCAACCGCCGGGTTGGGGCCTTGTTTTTTTGCCGCTTATTGGATTATGTCAACCGTTAGACAAGGGGAACCGGGGAAAAGTTCGAGGCAAGCTGTGCATAACCCTGTTCATAATGTGCAAAACCCCGCCGATGGCGGGGTTTTGGCTGGGTTATCCGGAAAATGGAAACTGTATTTTTGGGGGGCATTGGCTGCCCACCGGCGCATAATCTGCGCAACCGGGAAGGGTTATACATCCTCCCTGGGGAGCTTCCGCAGCCGCGTGAGATAGCACACGCACAGCAGCGTCGCAGCGCCGATCCATGCGACCACTTCGGCATAGAAAATGACCTGATACCCCAGCAGAGCGGGGAAGATCAGCACCGTGCCCACGCGCATACAAAACTCCATGATGCCCGACAGCAGGGGGACGGTGGTGTTGCCCAGGGCCTGGACGCCGGAGCGGAAGATGTGCAGCAGGTACAGCGCCGGGAGAAACAGGGCCATGATCAGCAGGTATTGCGTGCCATAGGCCAGCACCTCACTGCCATCGGCGGTGCTGGCGTCCACGAAAAGCGACAGCAGCGGCACGCGCAGCAGGCTCGTGAAGGTCAGAATGACCACGGCGATGCACAACGCCACTACGATGGCGCGCTTGGTGCAGGTGCGGATGCGGCCATATTTCTCCGCACCGTAGTTTTGGCCGATGAAGGTGGAAAAGGCGCTGCCCAGCGCGATGCCGGAGGTCTCCAGCAGGCCGTAGAGACGGTTGGTGGCGGAGTAGCCCGCCACGAAGCTGACAGAGTAGCTGTTGACCTGATTTTGCAGGACAATGCCCCCGACGCCGATGATGAGGTCGGACATGGACAGGGGCAGACCCATACGGCAGAGTCTGCCGCAGAGCTTCCAGCTGTGCCAGTGTTCGTGTTTCTCCAGCTTCAAAAGGGAGATGCGCAGCAGGGTGGCGCCGCAAATGAGGGCCGAGACCGCCTGGCCGATGACCGTGGCGATGGCAGCGCCGGCGACGCCCCAGTGAAAGACGCACACGAAGATCAGGTCCAGGACGATGTTGGTGACCGAGGCGATGATCATGGCCACGAAGGGCGTCCGGGTGTTGCCCAGACAGCGGAGGATGGCGTTGAAGGCGTTATATAGGCCGACGATCAGGATGCCAGCATAATTGATGCGCAGGTACAGCAGCGAGTCGGCGAAAAGGAGCTCGGAGGTGTTGACCAGGTGCAGAAAGCCGGGGGCGGCGATTTGCAGCAGGACAGTCAAAATGGCCGAGCAGAGGATGGTCACCAGCAGGGTGTTGTACACCGTCTGGCGCAGGCCGGGCATATCCCTCTGCCCGAAGCGCTGGGCGCCCAGAATGGCGCCGGCCTGGGTTAGGCCGTAAGGAATACAGACCACTGGCCAGGTGAACCAGCCGGTGTTGCCCACAGCAGCCAGGGCATTGACGCCCACAAAGCGGCCGACGATAGCGGTGTCGGCGATGACGTAGAGGTTTTGACACATGGAGCCCAGCATCAGCGGAATGGCCATCGCCAGCAGCAGCTTGACGAATCCGCCGGAGGTCGTGTCGCGTACGCGGTTTTCCGTAGTAGATCTCTCCTTTTTATATTTGTTGGATCAGGTAGTCGTAAAAATCCGCTGCATAGGCGCAGGGGGGTATCCGCTCGTAGAGCTCCAGGATGATCTCCCGCTGGCACAGAGGGAAGGAGATGGGCAGGAGCGTGACCTTGTCCCCGTTAACCTTGCCCCAGGAGTACTCCGGCCAGAAGGCCACACCTAAGCCGGCGCTGATGATGTTCTGCACCGCCGCTGGGGCGTCGGACTCGAACAGGATCTTGGGGGAAAAGCCCGCCGCTGCGCAGAATTTATTGCAGATGACGCCGAAAAGACGGGAGTCAGAGAGCATGACGAAGTCCTCCCCCCGCAGCTCGCGCAGGTCAATGGACGCTCGCCCGGCATAGGGGGAGGTCTTGGGAACGGCCAGGTAGATGCGCTCTTTTTTGATGCAGCGGCGCAGGCAGCTGCTGCGGTTTTCACTGCTCAGGCCGTTGGTACTGATGACGATGTCGCAGTCGTGGGCCTTTGTGGTCTGCTCAAAGTCGAAAATTACGTCCTGATTGTGCTGGCGGAAGTCTACGATGGCGTTGACCACAAAGATTGACGCGGCAAGAATGTTGAGCTTGACGGTCTTGTTGACCCGGGCGCTCAGCTGCGCCAGTTCCCCGGGCAGCGCGTCAATCTCCGGCAGGAGGGTCTCTAGGCGGCTGCGCAGATAGGCGCCGCATTCGGTGGGTGTGATGTTGCGCCCGTGCTTGACAAACAGCGGCGTACCCAGCTCCTGCTCCAGACTGCGGATGGCCTGGGACAGCGCCGGCTGCGCCACATGCAGCTGCTCCGCCGCGCGCGTCATGTGCTCTAACTGGGCAACGGTGAGAAAATAGCGTAGCTTTTGCAGTTCCATGCGGCACCCCCAATCGATAATTTCTGCTTATGAATCCAATCACAATCATATATTTTACAAAGGTAAAAGTCAAGTGTATAATCAAAGCCGTTGGAAAGGAAGTGCTGATCATGAAAGAAATCTGTGAGGTCATCATGCTGGGCTGCTTCGGCTTGTCCTGGCCCATCTCGGTGTGGAAGAGTTTTCACTCCCACTCTACCCAGGGAAAGAGCCCACTGTTTATCGTCGCTATCATCATCGGCTACATTGCCGGCATTCTGGGCAAGCTGGTTAGCGGCCAGATCAACTATGTGCTGCTGCTCTATTGCTTCAACCTGGTCATGGTTTCCATCGACCTGGGTCTCTATTTCCGCAACAAGCGCAGCGAAACCGGTGTGCTGAAGGTCAGAAAGGCGTGAGGAAGATGAATGAACAGGTGTTGCTTCGGGCAAAGGCCTTTGAAGAACTCAACGACCTGGCCCTCAAGGGGGAGATCGTAGTCTTCGGCTCGACCTATATGGCCCAGTTCCCGTTTTATGAGCTCATTAACCGCAGCTGCTTGGAAACCGCGGTCTATAACCGCAGCATCCCCCACATGACGCTCCCTGAGGCGCTGGAGCTGCTGCCGGACTGCGTCCTAGCGCTGGAGCCGGAGAAGGTGTTCCTCCACCTGGGGGAGGAGGACTTTGACCAACCGGAGGCGGTGGAGACCTATCTGCGCATCGTCGACCAGATCCGCGCCGCGCTGCCGGAGACGAAGATCTATCTCATCGCCCTGCAAAATCCCAAGGCCCAGCGCTTTAACGCTGCTGTGGCCCGCTGCGCCGACCGCAAGCACGTTGAGTGCATCCGTCTGGTGGAGGAGCCTTCGGCCTACGACTTCCGCCATCAGTTCAAGGAGCTGTGCAGTTTCTTCCGCGACCACCCCATTACCTCTGCCGAGGCCTTCGCCGTCGCAGGCCTCTGAAATAGCCCCCTAATCACCCATCTGCGCCGCTAAACTGGCTCGCAGATGGGTTTTGTATTGCGCTGCCACCTCCACCGGATGCAGAATCTGCACCTGGTCGCCAAATCCGCACAGCCAGCCGAAAAACTGCGGGCTCACCACCACGGTCACCCGGGTGGTAAAATGCGCCTCGCCGTCAGGGGTCAGGGGCACCTCCTTGCCAAAGCGGTCGATGACGGCGTTGACCAGCTGGCAGTCAAAGCGCAGCTGAACGCTGGCCTCCTCTCCGGCGTACATGCTGAAGACCCGGCTGGTGTACTGGGCCATGTTCAGCTCCCGCAGGGAGGGGTCCCCTTCGCGGCGGCTGCCCTCGAGGCGGATCTGGGCCATGCGGTCCACGCGGTAGTGGCGCAGCTGCCCGGTGTTCGGCTCGTAGGCGATCATGTAGTAGTTCTCCTTGTCCCAATGAAGGCCGTAGGGGCTCACGCGGTACAGCGACCCGCCCCGCCGCCAGACCCGCTGGCGCTGGACATTGTAGTCGAAGTACTGGAAGGTAATCTGCTGATCCTCGGCCATGGCGGTTTGGATCTCGTCGACGTTATAGTAGATGCTCTCGTTCATGCTTTTGATCCGCTGCCAGACACTCACGCCCCGGTGGAGCTGCTGGGCCAGGTGGACACTGGTCAGCCGCTCCAGTTTGCTGATGAGTTCCAGGGACTTCTTGTAGGTGATGAAGCGGGAGGACTGCACGGCATCCACCAGCAGACGCAGCTCCGGCAGCTCAAAGGCCCGCTTGCCGAGGAAATAGCCTGTCAACTGGCCCTCACGGACCATGATGATGTCCATGCCGTGCTCCCGTAGTGCCTCCAGGTCGAGGTAGATACTCTTGCGCTCGGCGGGAATGCCGCGGCGGGCAAGCTCTGCAATGATCTGCGCCATGGTGACCGGATGCTGCTCGTCACTTTCGCGTTCGAGAAAGTCTTTGATTACCAAGAGTTTTCGCCGCTGCTGGGATTGTCTCGGCATGGCTCAGGCCTCCTTTCGCAGGGCGGCAAAGGCGGCCAGATAGTCGTCTTCGACCTGCTTGCAGGGCAGCTGCGCGGGGTGCAGCGGGAGCACCAGCTCCCCCGGCGGCACGTCGATGCCCATGGGGTGCAGCAGCCGGAACTCCCAGTAGAGCATGGCGTCGTCGATTTGCGATACCAGGGCGCGCTCGGCCTCGGTGGGGGCCGCGACCCCGAGGGCCGCTAAAATCTGCGCTTGCAGGCGCTCCTCGATCTCGTAAAAAGCCGGCAGATGCCGCTTGAGCGGGCGGGTCAGGTCACCCAGGTAGGCCTCGGAGGCGTCGTGCAAAAGGCACAGCAGCTGCACCCGCCTGCTCCACCCCCTTGCCGCCGCTTCCCGCGCGCAGGCCAGGCTGTGCTGGGCCACGGAGTAGAAAAAATGAATGTGTCCGTTGGCCCGGCAGAGCAGGCTCAGCGCGTGGGCAATATCCTCAATGCAGAGGTCGCTGAGCGCAGCTGCCGTGGGGTCGAATATCCGGCCGCTGTAGCTGTTAATGCACAGCTTGTGTTCCATCTTTCATCCCTCCTGTTGGCACCATGATACCACAGCCTAAGGAGAATGACAAGAGCCGCCTGTCCTAAAAACAGGACAGCCCAAGCAGCCGGAGCCCGACTTGCCACCGGACAGGCATGGCTTTGTGTTTGCGCGAAATGCACATTTGTTTCAGCGAATTTTCAGTAACTATCACGTGTGCCGATTGATTGACGCAGCTGCGTAAAGAGTGGTAAAATAATGGCATCAAACGGATTTGGAATGGAGGTTTTTCAATTGGCAAAGACGCAAAAACCCGGCATCCATCGCGGCGTGTCCACCTATTGCTGGTATCCGCTGCTCAACGTCAACATGGACCTGGAGGACAGCTTTCAGATCATGCAGGACATGGGCGCCAGCGGCCTGGAGATCCTGGCCGACGGCATCATTGAGGGGTATCCGTACCCGTCCAACGCCTGGCTGGACAAGTGGTTCGGCCTGATCGAGAAGTACGGCATCGTGCCGGTGGAGTACGGCCACTGGGTCGAGTCCCGGGTGTATCCGGGCCGCGAGTGCAGCCTGGAGGAGTCTCTGGAGCAGCTGATCCGTGATATCAAGCTGGCCAATTTCCTGGGCTTTCACTGCATGCGCACCAAGCTGGGCGTCATCGACGAGACCCTGACCCCGGTGAAAAACTGGCGCGAGATCATCAAAGCAGCCCTGCCCTACGCGGAGAAGTATGACGTCGTTATGCTGCCGGAGATTCACGCTCCCACGAAGCTCAAAAGCCAGATGATCGACGATTACTGCCAGTTCATCGACCAGGAGAAGACCACGCACTTCGGCTTTAACATCGACTTTGGCGTCTTCCAGGACAAAAACGTCGACGGCACACCCCGCCGGGGCGGCTTCTTCGGCGAGCCCTCCCAGCCGGAGGACATCGTCCCCCTGCTGCCCTATGTCCACTGCTGCCACGCCAAGTACTACAATATGTCCGAGGACTTTGAGGAGACCACCATCCCCTATCGCCAGGTCATCCAGCTCATGCAGGACCACGGCTGGAACGGCTATCTGCTCTCGGAGTACGAAGGCCCGAAAAAGACGGATCTTTACCACTGCATGACCCAGGTGCACCGCCACCAGCTCATGCTCAAGAACATTCTCGGCGAATAAAGGAGGCAGCGACTATGTTGGAAATGGAAGCCTTGCAGTACAAGGGATTTCGCAATCTTTACAACGACGCCGGTGAGGCGATCGGGTTTCAGGTCGGCATCCGCTTTGTCAACTACCGCGGCCCGTGGCTGAGCCAGTTCCGCTTTGACAACGTCACGGTGGACGGCGAGCGCTTCGGCGCGGACAAGTGCAGCTTCGTCGTCGGCGGCATCGAGTATACCTATGAGGAGATGCTCAAGGAGGGCCGCGCCAAGTGGCCGCTCAACGAGGCCGCGATGATCCGTGTGCAGAAGCCCGGCGGGCTGGCCTCCGGCAATCACGTGGTCTCTGCCTATTATAAGGAGATCGCGTCCTATCTGCCCCCGCGGCTGGACGCCATGGACCCCTCCCGCCCCCTGGGCGGCCACGAGGAGAACACCGGATACACCCGCGAGTTTATCATCGTTTAAAGACCAAACCAGCCGCTCTTTCCAGGCGGCTGGTTTGTCAGTCCTTGGGGTAGGGCTCTTTGACGTTGGTGCGGCCCAGGAGATAGTCCGTGCTGGTGTGGTAGAAGTCCGCCAGCCGGCACAGAACCTCTGCGGGAATGCCCAACTTGCCCAGCTCATAGCTGGAGTAGGTCGTCTGATGGACCTGCAGCAGGTCGGCCAGGAACTTCTGCGACAGATCCCGGTCCTCGCGCAGATCGCGGATGCGCGTGTATGTCATAATGCAATCACCGGGATATAGTATGACATAAGGGAAAATCGCTTATTGCATTTTAAGCGATTTTCCCTTATAATCAGGGCGGGAGGGATGGAAATGCCGGATTTTGAGGAGCTGTATTTTGATCTGTTCAACGCCATCACGGATGCCCTGAGGCAGCGGAAGGAGCAGAACTTTGGCACTGCGGCGGAGATTTTACGGCAAGCCCAGTTGAAGGTTGAGGAGCGGTATATGGACGCCCCGTAAAAAGAGCGCGCTGCCTGGCAGCGCGCTCTTTGATGTCGCTTAGGTTATTTCAAAAATTCCTTTGCCGAGGAGGCCAGGCCCGCCAGGCCGGCAAGGTCGGAGGGGATGACCAGCTTCGTAGCTTGGCCGTTGGCAACCTTCTCCATGGTCTCAAGACCCTTGAGCTTAATGACCTGGTCGTTGGGGTTGGCCTCGTTGAGCAGCTTCAGCGCGTCAGCCAGGGCCTGCTGTACCAGCAGAATGGCCTGCGCCTCGCCATCGGCTCGGAGGATGGCGGCCTGCTTCTCCGCGTCGGCCCGGAGGATCGCGGCCTCCTTTTGGCCCTCGTCCACCAGAATGGCGGACTGCTTGGTCCCCTCGGCCTGGAGAATCGCCTGAAGGCGCTCGCGCTCGGCCTTCATCTGCTTCTCCATGGAGTTCTGGATGTCGGCGGGGGGCTGGATGTTCTTGACCTCTACGCGGTTGACCTTGATGCCCCAGGGATCGGTGGCCTCGTCCAGGATGACGCGCATCTGACCGTTGATGGTGTCCCGGGAGGTGAGGGTCTGATCCAGCTCCAGGTCGCCGATGATGTTGCGCAGGGTGGTGGCGGTCAGCGTCTCAATGGCGGCCATGGGATTTTCAACCCCGTAGGTGTAGAGCTTTGCGTCGGTGATCTGGAAGTAGAGCACCGTGTCGATCTGCATGGTGACGTTGTCCTTGGTGATGACCGGCTGGGGCGGGTAATCCAGAACCTGCTCTTTGAGGTTGACTTTGCGGATGACGCGGTCAATAAAGGGAATTTTGAGGTGCAGGCCCACGTTCCACACGGCGTGGAAGGCGCCCAGGCGCTCTATGACGTAAGCGCGGGACTGCTGGACGATGTGGATGTTGGAGATGATGACGATGAAAGCCAACACGATGATGGCGATGACAGCGATGATAAGTTCCACGGTGATTCCTCCTTAAACACGAAATAGATTTTGATACATAGGGCTGTCAATTCCAAAAGGCCTTGCGCGCATTTTCCTCGTTGATGGCCTCGGGGACCGCCTCTACCAGGGAGACATAGATGTATACGCCCTCAATACGCTCGGTGTGTACCAGACTGCCCTCGGGGATGATTGTGCCGTCGATAGAGCGGGCCGACCACTCGGTGCCGCCCAGTTTGATTGCGCCCTTGTTGTGCAGCTGGTCGATGGTCTCGGTGACCAAGGCATCCACGCCGATGTTGCGCTCGGCATTGGTAGCGGTGCTCTTCGGCACGACGATACGCTTGGCCATGGGGCGCAGCAGCAGCAGCAAGACGATGGAGACAGCGAAAAAGGCGATCACCTGGACCGGCAGAGACAGCCCCATCGCGGCCAGCAGCAGCGCCACAGCCGAGCCGCCTGCAAACCACAGGGATACCATACCGGCAGTGACGGCTTCGAGGATGACAAAGAACACCAAGGCAATCAGCCAACCGACGAGTTCTACCATGGGAAGGACCTCCTTTCAGGTACCGCAATGATCATTTGCTTAAGCTCAGTATAATCGACCCGATTCGATTTGTCAAGAGGGGACGCCTTGGCACTAAAATTGCTGAAATCAGACCAGAATCTTGATTTTTTTGTTGCCAAACAGAGGATTATCCGGTATACTTAGCGGGTGAGAATGAATGCAAGGAGAGACTGCCATGGATCGCATGACTTTCACGGTACCATGCCTGTTCGGGTTAGAAGGATTGGCTGCCAATGAGCTTAGAAGGCTCGGTTTGGAGGGTGTTCAGACGGAAAACGGCAAAGTTTATTTTTCTGGGGACTGGAGCGCCTGCGCCGCGGCGAACATCGGCCTGCGCACCGGTGAGCGCATCCTGCTGCGCCTGGGCCGCTTCGAGGCGGACAGCTTTGAGGCTCTGTTCCAGGGCGTGATGGCCTGCCCACTGGAGCAGTTCATCCCCCGCAACGGCGCGTTCCCTGTTAAGGGCCACTGCCTGGACTCTCAGCTGCACTCCGTGCCCGATTGCCAGGCCATCGTGAAAAAGGCCGCGGCCCGCCGCCTGGGCCAGGCCTATGGCATCGGCTGGCTGCCAGAGGACGGCCCGACCTATCAGCTGCAATTTTCCATCATGAAAAACGTCTGCGAACTCTTTTTGGACAGCTCCGGCATTGCCCTCTATAAGCGGGGTTACCGCGCCCAGGCCGGCACGGCGCCCCTGCGCGAAACCCTGGCCGCGGCCATGGTGCAGCTGACCCACTACCGGGGCCGGGAGCTGTTTTTAGACCCTTTCTGCGGCAGCGGCACCCTGTGCATCGAGGCGGCCTGGATTGCCCGCAACCGCGCTCCCGGCCTCACGCGCCGCTTCGCCGCCGAGCGCTGGGACTGCTGCGGCGAGGGGTACTTTAAAGAAGCCCGCGCCGCGGCCAAGGCCAGGGAGTTTCACGGCCAGTACCGCATCATCGGCAGCGATATCGACCCCCAGGCCATTGCCCTGGCCCAGTCCAACGCCCAGAAGGCCGGGGTGGAGCACATCGTCAGCTTTGAGCGCGCCGACGCTCGCACCCGGCCCTATCCAGACCAGGGCGGCATCCTGTGCACCAACCCACCCTATGGCGAGCGTATGCTGGAGCAGCAGCAGGCCCGCCAGCTGATGCAGAGCTTTGGAAAGCGCGTGGCCCGGCTGCCCCAGTGGGCGATCTACGTTATCAGCTCCGACGACGGCTTCGAGGCCGCCTTCGGACGCCGCGCGGACAAGAAGCGTAAGCTTTACAATGGTATGCTCAGAAGCTACCTGCATATGTATCATAAGGAGCGTGAGGACCATGGACGCTGAGCCAAAGCATCTGTTCCTGCTCAATCCCACCGCCGGCAAGCACAACAGCACTGCCGCTCTGGTGCCGCTCATCGAGGAACTCTGCTCGGCCCGGGGGATGGCGCATCGCATCGAGGTCACTACGTCCCACGGCCACGCAGAGCAGCTGGCCCGGGAGGCCGCTGCCTCCGGCGGGCAGTGGCGCATCTATGCCTGTGGCGGCGACGGCACCCTCAACGAGGTGGTCAACGGGGTATCAGGCTGCCCCAACGCCGCCGTGACCATGATCCCCTGCGGCAGCGGCAATGACTTTATCCGCATCTTCTCCGATCCTTCGGCCTTTTCCGACCTGGGCCGGCTCATGGACCCGGACGAGGCCTTCTTCGATGTGATCCAGGTCAACGACCGCCTCAGCCCCGGTGTCTGCTCCGTGGGCCTGGACGCCCGCATCGGCACGGATGTGGGCCGCTTCAAACGCCTGCCGCTGGTCAGCGGCTCTGGCGCGTACATCCTGAGCATCCTATGCAATGTCTTCCGCGGCATCTCCGCCCATTACCGCATCCAGATCGACGGCCAGACGCTGGACGACCGCTTTACCCTGGCCTGCGTCTGCAATGGCAGCTGGTACGGCGGCGGATTCCACCCCATCCCCCAGGCAGACCCCGCCGACGGCCTGCTGGATGTGCTGCTGGTCAAGGCCGTGAAGCTGCCCCAGGTGGCTGCGGTCATCGGCAGGTACAAACAGGGCCGCTACGCAGAGCTGCCTAAATTGATGCGGTACTACCGCTGTACGGAACTGAGCCTCATGGCCGACGAACCCGTCATTGTCAATCTCGACGGGGAGACCATGATTGCAGACCACATCGTCTTCCGCATCCTGCCGGGTCAGCTGCGCTTCTTCTACCCTAAGGGCCTGTCCTGGCGAAATGAGTGAATATATATAAGTAAGAGCGAAATTAATACAAGTTTTTTGTGTAAAATGACACTTGCCATCTTAACGCAAACTGGGTATTATAATACATGTTGGCACTCAAAAGCTAAGAGTGCTAAAAACATCCATAACGGGCGAACTTGCCCCTTTATATCATAGGAGGTATATATTATGAAGCTGATTCCATTGGCTGACCGCGTTGTCGTTAAGCCCGTCGAGGTCGAGGAGACCACTAAATCCGGTATCATCCTGTCTGCCGCAGCGAAGGAGAAGCCTGCTTTCTCCGAAGTCGTGGCCGTTGGCCCCGGCGGTTACGTCGATGGCGAGAAGGTTGAGATGAACGTCGCTGTTGGCCAAAAGGTTATCATTTCCAAGTATGCCGGCACCGAGATCAAGCTCGATGACGAGAACTATACCATCGTCAAGCAGAGCGATATCCTGGCTGTCGTTGAGTAATTGTTAGGAGGACACTGAATTATGGCAAAGAGCATTATTTTTGGCGAGGAAGCGCGCAAGGCGCTGCTGTCTGGCATCGACCAGCTGGCCAATACGGTTAAGATCACCATGGGGCCTAAGGGCCGCAACGTTGTCCTGGGCAAGAAGTATGGCGCACCGATGATCATCAATGACGGCGTGACCATCGCAAAGGACATCGAGCTGGAGGACCCCTTTGAGAACATGGGCGCCCAGCTGGTCCGCGAGGTCGCCAGCAAGACCAACGACGTCGCGGGCGATGGCACCACCACCGCAACGCTGCTGGCTCAGGCCATCATCCGCGACGGCCTGCGCAATGTCACTGCCGGCGCCAACCCCATGGTCATGCGCAAGGGCATGGAGAAGGCTGTTTCCGCTGCCATCGAGGCCATTAAGGCCAACAGCCAGCTGATTAACGGCAGCGAGAGCATCGCCCGGGTCGGCGCGGTCTCCAGCGGCGAGGAGTCTGTGGGCAAGATGATCGCCGAGGCGATGGAGAAGGTCTCCACCTCCGGCGTCATCACCATAGAGGAGTCCAAGACGGCCGAGACCTCCATTGACGTGGTCGAAGGCATGCAGTTTGACCGCGGCTATATCAGCCCCTATATGGTCACTGATACCGAGAAGATGGAGTCCGTCATCGACGATCCGCTCATCCTGATCACCGATAAGAAGATCAGCAACATCCAGGAGATCCTGCCCGTGCTGGAGCAGATTGTCCAGGCTGGCAAGAAGCTGGTCATCATCGCAGAGGATGTCGAGGGCGACGCCCTGGCCACCCTGCTGCTCAATAAGCTGCGCGGCACCTTCGTGTGCGTGTGCGTCAAGGCGCCTGGCTACGGCGACCGCCGCAAGGAAATGCTGCAGGATATCGCCATCCTGACCGGCGGCGAGGTCATCTCCTCTGACCTCAATATGGATCTCAAGGAGACCCAGATGTCTCAGCTGGGTTCTGCCCGCCAGATCAAGATCAGCAAGGACAACACCATCATCGTTGATGGCAACGGCGATTCGGCGCGCATCGAGGCCCGCGTCAAGGAGATCAAGGCTCAGATCGAGACCACTACCTCCGACTACGACCGCGAGAAGCTCCAGGAGCGCCTGGGCAAGCTGGCCGGCGGCGTTGCCGTCATCCGTGTCGGCGCTCCCAGCGAGGTCGCCATGAAGGAGAAGAAGCTGCGCGTCGAGGACGCCCTGAACGCCACCCGCGCTGCGGTGGAAGAGGGCATCGTCGCCGGCGGCGGCACCGCCTTCGTCAACGCCATCCCCGCCGTTGAGGCGCTGGCTGCAACCCTGAGCGGCGACGAGAAGATCGGCGCCGGCATCATTGCCAAGGCTCTGCAGGCCCCTGTGCGCCAGATCGCCGAGAACGCTGGCCTGGACGGCTCCGTCGTCTTCGAGAAGATCAAGAACGCCGGCAAGGTCGGCTATGGCTTCGATGCGTACAACGAGGTCTACTGCGACATGATCCCCTCCGGCATCGTCGACCCGACCAAGGTCACCCGTAGCGCCTTGGAGAACGCGGCCTCTGTCGCCTCCAGCGTCCTGACCACCGAGTCCCTGGTCGTCGACAAGCCCGATCCCGCCGCTGATGCGGCCGCTGCTGCGGCTGCTGCCGGCGCTGGCATGGGCGGTGGCATGTATTAATCATTCATCTGCCGACTGCAAAAAACAGTTTGGGCGTGCTGCGATCTTCGCAGCACGCCCTTTTGCGCACTACATGCCTGTCTTGTAAACGCACTCCTCAGCTTTGTGCAGTGCGCGGCCAACAGCGCACTTTGCACTCTCCATCTGCTGGGGCATGGCCAGGCTCAGCGCCACGCCGGCGGCAGCGCCAAGACCCGCTGCGGCCAGAAAAGACTTTACCTGCATTGCGATCCCTCCCTTCGGGGATAGGATTTGCGCCCGGACGGTATCCATACACGACAATTCGAACCTTGGCAGGGCCGGGCTGCTGTGGTACAATATGTTAAAAGCTGCAAGTTTGGAGGCAGGCTATGACGACCATCTATTTTGTGCGCCATGCCCAGGCGGAGGGAAATCTCTACCGCCGGTTTCACGGGCATTATAATTCCAATCTGACCGAGACCGGGCGCAAACAGCTGCCGTTTTTGGCCCGGCGCTTTGCAGACATCCCTCTGGCGGCGGTGTATAGCTCCGATCTGACCCGCGCCCTGGAGACCGCGGAGGCCATCGCCGTCCCTAAGGGCCTGCGCGTGGTCACCGACCGGCGCTTTCGCGAGCGGGAGGCCGGCGCGTGGGACAACGTCCCCTTTGGGGAGCTGGAGCAGTTTCAGGCCGAGGGGTACGAGACCATGAAGCGCGACCCGCGGCTCTGGACGCCTCCCGGTGGCGAGAGCTGGCAGGACTGCACCGACCGCTTTTTGGACGGGCTGAGCCAGCTGCTGGCAGCGCACCCGGGCCAGGCTGTCGCCGTGGTCAGCCATTCGCTGGCCCTGAAGGACCTGATGCTGCGCCTGTTTCCGGAGGCAGCGCTGCCCTACTGCGACAACACCGCCGTGAGCTGCGTGGAATACGAGGACGGACAGTACCGCCTGCGCTTTGGCAACGACAGCAGCCACGTCCCGGAGGCGCTGTCCACCTATGCCAGCCAGAGGCTCCTGCGCCAACACCCGGAGCTGCACTATAACCTCTGGTTCCGCTCGGCCCTGGGGGAGCCGGAGCGGTATATCCAGTACCGCCGGGAAGCCTGGGAGCTGGTCTATGGGGATCTGGACGGCTTCGACGGGCCGGGATTCTGGTCTACCGCGATGAAAAACTGCGAGCAGGACCCCCAAGCCCTGGTCTTTGCCATGAGCGGCGAGCAGATTGCGGGCATTTTGGAGCTGAACGTCAACGGCTACGCCGGCAAAAACGCCGGGTACATCCCCTTTATCTATCTGCGCCAGCCGTGGCGGCACAAGGGCCTCGGCATCCAGCTGATCGGCCACGCGGCGCAGTATTTCCAGGCCCTGGGGCGCGATAAGCTTCAGCTGCGCGTGGCTCCCAGCAACGAGCCCGCCATTGGCTTTTATCAAAAATACGGCTTTCGCAAGGTGGCAGCCTCCGGCATCCGCCGCAGACTGTGGCTCATGGAAAAGAGCCTCTAAAAGCAGGCTGTCAGGAGTATTCCCATCAAAGAGCATAATCATGAAGGCATCGTTTTCTTCTGCGGCGCCCGGCCCTGGTACCATATGGTACCGGGGCGTTTTTCGACCAAAGCAGGGCCTACCTGTCAGGACGGCTTTGTTTTATATGCACAATTTATGGTATGATATTATATGAGAATTTATAATAGACAAACAGCGGTATACGGTATAAAATGGTAATTAAGGAAGTGGTAATATTCGCTGGCCTGGTAGGTACAGCCTGTTCCAGGAGGGGACGGAGGGAACGGTATGAAAAGAGGGAAAAAAGCCATATGCGCGATGCTTCTCCTGCTGCTGCTGCCGGGCTGCGCGATCCCGCGGGTGCTGACAGAGCTTCCGGAGGGGGAAATTGTAGAGTACGTGCGTCTGCGGGACGGGTATCTGCGGTTTGTGAACGGTAACTATAACTATTTAGGATTCAGTAACTATTCCCTCGCCGCAAGGGTCATCGAGCTGC
>CALWWH010000151.1 GCA_944385195.1 uncultured Oscillospiraceae bacterium
TGACCGTCAGTTTTGATGACGACCGCGACGCCACTTACGCCTTTGACCAGCTCGGGGAGCTGGAGCTGGCCTATGCCATGACCGTCCACAAAAGCCAGGGCAGCGAGTACCGGGCTGTGGTCCTGGCTGTCAGCGGCGGCTCCTCCCTGCTCCACACTCGCGGCGTGCTCTACACCGCCATTACCCGAGCCCGCGAGCTGCTGGTCCTGGTGGGGGACGAGCAGGTGGTTGCCAACATGACCGCCAATGACCGCCAGGCGCGGCGGTACAGCGCGCTGCGGATTCGTCTGTGCGCGCAGCCGGAGGGATAACGCCGCGTTTGAGCGTATCCATGCCCTGACGGCCCAGTCAGGATACCCATCACAATTCCTCGTTTCTCAAAGGAGAATGTTTATGCTACGATTCATCAGCAGTCTGGGCATCGACCTGGGCACTGCGAATGTATTGCTCTACGCCGAGGGCAGGGGCATCGTGGTCCGCGAACCCTCTGTCGTGGCCATGGACCGCAACACCGGCAAGCTCCTGCAGGTGGGCGCCGACGCCAAGCGGATGCTGGGCCGCACTCCTGGCAATGTGGTTGCCATCCGCCCCCTGCGGGACGGGGTTATCTCCGACTATGAGATGACTGAGCGGATGATTGCGACGCTGATTCGCCGCGTCAGCCGCTTCGGCCTGGTCAAGCCCCGGGTGGTGGTCAGCGTCCCCAGCGGCATCACTGAGGTCGAGGAGCGTGCCGTCATCCAGGCTACTATGGAGGCCGGCGCCCGCCGGGTCTATCTGATGGAGGAACCTCTGGCAGCAGCCCTGGGCGCCAATATGGACATTACCGACGCCAACGGCGGCATGGTTGTCGACATTGGCGGCGGCACCACGGACATCGCCGTCTTAAGCCTTGGCGGGATCGTCAGCTCCGCGTCCATCAAGGTTGCCGGCGACCGGTTTGACGAGGCGATCATCCGCTACCTGCGCCGCCGCTTCAGCGTGCTGGTGGGGCAGCAGACCGCCGAGGAGATCAAGATCACCCTGGGCTCTGTTGTGCCCCGGCCGGAGGACCTGGAGATGGCCGCCAAGGGCCGCAATCTGCGCACGGGCCTTCCGGTGGATGTCACGGTCAAGGCCTCCGACATTATGGAGGCGCTGCTGCCCGCAGCGACGGAGATTGTCGAAGAAATTCGCGCCGTTCTGGAGCAGACGCCGCCGGAGCTGGTCACCGACATTTCCCAAAACGGCATCGTCCTCACCGGCGGGGGCAGCCTGCTCTATGGGATGGACCGCCTGGTAACCGAGCGCACCCGGATCCGCTGCAACGTTGCCGACGATGCCGAGGCCTGCGTGGCCTACGGCCTGGGCAAGAGCCTCAAGTGGATCGGCACCATGCAGGAAGGCACTCTGAACCTCGCCCGCCGCAAACTGATGGCAGAATAAAATTGCCGAAAAAAGGCCCCGTTTTTTGGTCAACATTTTCTAACTCTTTTCGCCCCCGGCGGTTGACGCCGGGGGCTTGAACATGTATAATAAACCATAGATATTGTGGTTGTGTTGGCTGCTATATCGGTATATCTTGAGAAAGATGACGGGAGGGACTGTAATGGGGCTGCTGCGGAATTTGCTCACGGCTGCCAGGCCGCTGGCCGATGAGAGACCCTTTGAGCCGCTCATTCGTCCCCGCCGGATGGAGCCCGGGGAGCGCTGCGCCATGACGGTGCGCTCGAGCTCCTGTCACCCTGTGCGAACGGCCACGCTCCGCCGGTTTGATGATGCAGCCCAGCTGGTGGATCACCTGCGCAGGGATGGGATCAGCGTCTTCGGGCTGCATTTTGCCGATGCGCCAGCGGCGCGGCGGCTGCTGGATTTCCTCTGCGGCGCGGCGCTGATGGAGCGCGGCGGCCTTTACCGCATCGCCGAGCAGACCTATTTGCTCACGCCCCAGGGTGTGAATGTAGATGACAGCCTCCTGCGGGAGCTGGAAGGCTACGGCCTCTATACAAGAGACGAACTGGCCAAGCGCCAGCGTCTGGCATGAGGGATGGAGAGCACGCTGCAGCGCAGCGTGCTCTGTTTTTCTCCCCATACTTTTGCGATTGCGGCTATGCAAATGGGGAGTCTTGTGCTATAATATAGTATCTATCACTATGTGAAAGGCGGGATGAGGATGCGGCGGTTTTGCGCTCTGGCGGCCCTGCTATTGGGACTTCTGCTCTGCCTGGGCGGCTGCTATCTCCAGACCGGTGAGGAGCCCTACTCCCTGCCGCAGCCGCCGGAGGGCTACCTCGACTAGCCGACAGCGCTCAATGCGGTCCTGGATGAGGGCGCGGAGTACGCAGCGCCGGTGTCCGGGGCCAACCGGCAGAGCGTGCAGCTGGTCGATCTCAACGCTGACGGAGAGAAAGAAGCGGTGGCCTTCTTCCGGGCCACCGGGGACCGCCCCCTGCGGCTGTGCATCTTTCAGAAGATGGCGGACACCTATCAGCTCTGCGCAACCATTGACGGCACAGGCAGCGCCATTGACTCGGTGGAGTATATCAACATCGACGGCCGCCCCGGCCTGGAGATCATCCTGGGTTGGCAGGTCAGCGACTCTGTGACGCAGTACCTGGGCGTCTACGCCCTGGATGGCTGGCGCGTGACAGAGCTGATGAGCGCCAGCTATAATGAATACTGTACCGTGGATCTGGACTCTGACGGGCAGAGCGAACTGTTTCTGCTCAAGTCTGACGCCCAGACCCGCACGGGGATAGCGCAGCTTTATCGTTACGACGGCTCCCAGATGGAGAAAGAGCCCGATGTGGCTATGAGCGTCGGGGTGGAGAACCTGCGCCGCCTCATCACCGGCTATATGGCGCCGGGCGTCATGGCGGTCTTTGCCGCCAGCAGTTTTGAACAAAGCGGCATTGTGACAGACGTTTTCGTCCTGCAAAACGACCTGTTTTACAACGCCTCCGTCTCAGATGACGGCTCTGGCCTCTCAGCTCAAACGGTGCGCAACTACTTTATCTACGCCGACGACATCGATGACGACGGCATCATTGAGCTTCCGATGCCCATACAGCTGCCTGCCGCCCGGGAGGGCGAGACAGAGGAGTTCTGGGTCATCTGCTGGTATAACCTCACGCTGGAGCGGGAGCAGGAGCCCAAGCTGCTGACCTATCACAACTATTCCGCCGGATGGTATCTGGATCTGCCGGAGGCGTGGAAAGACCGCCTGACGGTCTACCGTACGGAGGGTACCGCCGGGTGGATCTATACCTTTGCCCTGCTGGACGACGCGGGCGGAGAACCTACCCCCTTGGTGCATATCAGCCCCATCAGCGGCAGCGGGTCGAAGCTCAGCAACGGCTGGTTCGTACTCGGTGCGGTCTCTGACCTCACCTATGCGGCGCTGATTCCCCCGGAGGCAGCCAAACTGCCCGAGGGGCTGACGGAGAAGGAATTGATCGACCGGTTCCATGTGATCCGGTACGACTGGAACACCGGCGAGACTTGAGGAGGCTATGACGCATGAAAAAAGTCTTGATTTTGGAGGACGAGGTCTCCATTCGCAGCTTTATAGTCATCAATTTGCAGCGGGCCGGTTATGAGGCCATAGAGGCCGGTACCGGCGCCGAGGCGCTGGCACAGCTGCAACGCAACCCGGACATTGGCGTGGCAATTTTGGACATTATGCTGCCGGATATCGACGGGTTTGAAGTCTGCCGCACCATCCGCACAACGAATAAGCAGATCGGCATCATCATGCTCACGGCTCGCACCCAGGAGATGGACAAGGTCACCGGCTTGATGACCGGCGCGGATGACTATGTCACAAAGCCTTTCTCGCCGGCGGAGCTGACCGCCCGCATCGACGCGCTCTATCGCCGCCTGGGCGGTGAGAATGCTGTGGAGCAGACGGAGATCAACCAGGGCCCCTTCCTGCTGAACACGCGCAACCGCACGCTGGAGAAAAACGGCCAGCGCATCAAGCTGACCCAGGTGGAGTACGCCATCATGAAGCTCTTTATGTCCAACCCCGGCCGCGCCCTCTCCCGGGAGGAGATCCTGAGCACGGTCTGGGGCCGGGACTACGACGGGGAATTGAAAATCGTCGACGTCAACATCCGCCGCCTGCGCATCAAGATTGAGGATGACACCGCCAACCCGATCTATCTGACGACGGTCTGGGGCTTCGGCTATAAGTGGGGCGCTTAAGTGAGGAAAAAACGCAAATTACGGGCTTCTACGTCGGGGATCCGCCAGCGCTGGGCGCTCAACTCCATGAGCGTGGTCCTGGTTGTGGTGCTGATCTGCTTCTTTGCTTTCACCGTGGCCATGGTGGGGTACTATTACTCCAACCTGCGCTCCAGCTTAGAGGTCAAGGCCCGGACCACCACCGACTTTTTTGGCAGCTATATCTCCCAGAGCTATAACGAATACTACCTGAGCGTATACCAATACGCCCAGAAATTTGAGGAAAAGGATAACTTAGAGCTGCAATTCATCAATGCCAGCGGTTCCATCGTCTCCTCCTCCTTCGGCCTGACGGCGGGCATGAGTCCCGGCACGCCAGACATCACCGACGCCATGGCCACCCGCGACATTCAGTCTTTCTCCGGCCGCGACCCCAGCACGGGAGAGCGGATCATGGCGGTCTCGAGCCCGATGATCTACCCCTCCGGGGAGGTCATCGGCGTGCTGCGCTTTGTCACGAGCCTGAAGCTGGTGGATCAGCAGATCTTCCTGAGCCTGAGCGCAGCCCTGGGACTGGTGGCGGTGGTTTTGATGCTGGTATTCCTCTCCAGCCGTTATTTTATCCGCTCCATTGTCGACCCGGTGGCGGAGATCAGTGCCACCGCCAAGCGCATCGCCGCAGGCAGC
>CALWWH010000152.1 GCA_944385195.1 uncultured Oscillospiraceae bacterium
ATGGTTGCGTTATGTCCATTCCTCATGATCTCAAAGGAGTTTACTCCTATGCACCTATATCACAACTCTCACGATTCCGCATACCGCAAGCCTTTTGGTGCTGTGACACCTGAAACCGAACTTAATATCGCCCTTGACGTTACGGACGCCCCTGAAAATCTTTGCTGCACCCTGCGGCTGTGGATCGAAGGCGTTGGTGAACAGTTGATCCCCATGGAGAAGACAGGAAGCCAGTTTCGATGCCACTTCAAGGCGCCTGTTACCCCTACACTGGTTTGGTACTTCTTCCTCTTGCAGTCTGAGGGCCAGACCACATATTATGGCAACGCCTCCCTGCTGGGCGGCGTTGGCGACTGCTTTGACCACGAACCGCCAGCCTGGCAGATCACGGTCTATCAGGAAACCACCCTGCCCGAGTGGTACAGCAAAGGCATCTGTTATCAAATTTTCCCGGACCGTTTCGCCCGCGGTGCAGACTGGGAAGACTGCGTGCGCAATGCAGCGCACCCCGATGACTGGGCCGGCCCGCCCCGCGTACTGCACCAGAGCTGGAACGACGTGCCATTTTATACCCGGAACCTCAAAAATGAGGTCACCCGCTGGGATTTTTTCGGCGGCACGCTGTCTGGTATTGAGGAGCACCTGCTCTATCTGCATTCTTTGGGCGTGAGCGCCATCTATCTCAACCCCATATTTACCGCTTCCTCTAATCATAAGTACGACACGGCGGATTATTTTCATGTTGACCCCGGTTTCGGCGGCGATGCAGCGTTTCAATCCTTGGCCAAAGCCGCCAGAAACTACGGTATCCGGCTGATCCTTGACGGCGTCTTCAGTCACACCGGCATGGACAGCATCTATTTCAACCGCAATGGCAACTACGGCAAGGAGGGCGCCTATCAGAGCAAAGAGAGCCCTTATTATGACTGGTATCACTTGGATCCGAGCAAATCATATGCCTCCTGGTGGGGCGTTTCTGATCTGCCCAATGTGGACGAACTCAATCCGAGCTACCAGGAGATGATCCACCGCGGGGAGGATAGCGTCATCCGCCACTGGATGAGGGCAGGAGCCAGCGGTTGGCGACTGGATGTTGCCGACGAACTGCCGGATGAATTTATCAAAGGCATCCGCAAAGCGGTCCGAGAGACCGATCCTGAGGGGCTGCTGATGGGTGAGGTCTGGGAGGATGCCTCTCACAAGGTGAGTTACGGGGTCCGCCGGAGCTATTTCCTGGGAGAAGAGCTGGACTGCACCATGCACTATCCTTTCCGTACCGCTGTGACGGATTTTATGCTGGGAAAGCTTTCTGCTGCGGATTTCTGCGCACAAATGCGCTCCTTGCAGGAAAATTACCCCCCCAACGCCTTTTATGGCGCACTCAATCTCATTGGCAGCCATGACCGTGCTCGCATCCTCACGCTCATGGGTAACGCGCCCGAAGGGCTGAGCGAATTGGAGAAAGAGTGTTATCGTCTGGACGATCACAGCCGCTGGATGGCCATCCGCCGGGTAAAGCTGCTGACCCTGCTGCAATTCACAGCCCCAGGTATCCCCTGCATCTACTACGGCGATGAAGCCGGCATGGAGGGCTACGATGACCCCTTTAACCGCGGGCCTTACCCCTGGGGCCGTGAGAATCAAGAGCTCATGCGCCACTACCGCGACCTGACCCAGCTGCGCCAGGCCCACAGCGTCCTGGCCAGTGGAAACTTTCTGCCGCTGGCTTTCGGCAGCAGTGTCTATGGCTGCCTGCGCAGCGACGAGAAGGAGTCCATCCTCACCATTGTCAATCGGGATGATGCCCGGGCGCAGACGATCCGCCATGAAACTTCCGCTGCCTTCGCCGTGGACCTGCTGACGGGTTCTGAGGTGCCTGTCCAGGACGGCGCTGTCACGCTGCAGCTTGCTCCGCTCAGTGGAGTCTGCCTGTGTCTGAAGGCAAATAGACCCATCCAGGAGCCTATGGGCCGTAAGGCTGGCGTGCTGTGCCATATTGTATCCCTTCCCGGGCCCAATCCCACCGGCACATTGGGCGAGGATGCACGAAAGTTCCTCGACTACCTCCATAGCGCCGGGCAAAGCATTTGGCAAATTCTTCCTCTGAACCCGGTGGGGCTTGGCAACAGCCCTTACTCTTCCCCGGCTGTGTTTGCCGGCGACACGCGATTCATTGACCCCAACGAGCCGGTCGATGCGTCATGCTATGCCGATTGGTGTGAAGAGAATGCCTTCTGGGTAGAGGATTATGCGCTGTTCATGGCGCTGCACGATGTTTACAACTGCGCCTGGCAGCAATGGCCGGAAAATGCCAAGAAGCGCACAGATCTGAAGGCGCTGCACGCCCAACACGCACCGGCCGTAGAGCGCTATCGCCGCGAGCAGTTTTTGTTCTGGCAGCAATGGGATGTTCTACATGCATATGCAGCGTCTCTGGGCATCCAGATCGTTGGCGATGTGCCGATCTACGTCAGTGAGGACAGCGTGGATCTGTGGGCGCATCCGGAGCAGTTTCTGTTGGACGCCGATGGCTATCCCTCCTTTGGCGCCGGCTGTCCTCCGGATTACTTCTCCGAAGATGGCCAGAACTGGAAGAACCCACTCTACAACTGGGAGTTTATGAAGTCCGACGGCTACAGCTGGTGGCTGGCACGGTTACAGCAGTGCCTGCGCCACCTGGATGTCGTCCGTGTTGATCATTTCCGTGCCTTCTCCGCTTACTTCGCTATTCCGGCAGGTAGGACCCCCAAAGATGGACAGTGGCTCAAGGGGCCTGGTCTCCCCTTCTGGGAGCTGATGCGCGAGAAACTTGGTCATCTGCCGATTTTGGCGGAGGATCTGGGCGAACTTGATGCGGGCGTCTACAGTCTGTTGGCGGAGTCCGGGCTTCCGGGCATGTCCGTATGGCAGTTTCACGCCCCGGAGATCCGCGCCATGCCTGCGGAAGCTGCGGCGCATCGCGCTTTCTACACCGGCACCCATGACAACCAGACGCTGTTGGGCTGGCTGGCAGACACTGCGCCGGATGCCGATCCTGACAAGGCAGTCAACGAGATTGTCCAAACGCTCTACGCTTCCGCTGGGGCATGGGTTATCCTCCCCTTGCAGGATATGCTCGGTTTGGGGGACGAGGCCCGCATCAATACCCCTGGTACCATTGGAGACAACTGGCTCTGGCGCAGCAATTGGTCTGAGCTGACCTCAGAGCGCGCCGCATGGCTCAAACGACTTGCAGTACAATCCAATCGTTACTCCTTGTAAAGACGGCGGGGACCGGCCCCTCTGCTTCCTTTTTGTATGTAAAGCCCTCCCACTTAGAAAAATGGGAGGGCCTTACATATGCAGACAAATATAAGATCAATCGATTAACGGGCCATAAAGCGGTTGTAGGCCGCCTGCTGAAGCTCGATGCAGCGCAGGGTGTCATAGCCCTCTGTCAGCGTCTTGACAAAGTTGTCGTACTCGGACATGGGGGTCATTCCCATGACGAACTTCGCTAGGTTCTCAGAGACGTAGGTCTGGATATCACTAAAAGCAGAGCTATACTCCTCAGCCTCTTCGGCATTGAGCGTCATACCGCTGGGCAAAACCTCTGCGGTAGAAGCGACATCCCAAACATGGACGGAGTCATGGTAGTTGGCAGCCTGATTGGAAAGATCGAAGTTGTAGAAGTCATACAGCCCCCAGGAGGCAGTGACTAGGCCGTAGTCGTTGAGGTTAATCGCGCTGCTTTCATAGACGCCTACCTCTTCCATGTACTGATAGTTGCCGCTTTCGTCAATGAAGTAGGTCTCCCCCTCGACGCCAAGGAACTCACGAACGCAGGTCTCATAACAGAACCACTGGTCCAGCCAACGGGCAACCAGCTCAATGTTCTCACACGCAGCATCCAAAGCAGTGGACTCCTTGATGATGCAGCGCAGATTGTACGCGGTCTTGGGAGTATCTCCCTTGTTTAGCACAGGGTTGGGGGCCGGTGTGAGGTTCCAGTTCTCGATATCGACCTGGCCGACATCCTTCATCTGTGTCCCGGAGATGCCCCAGATGGCGGGCATGGCAGCGACTTGGCCGACCTGCATTTTCTCGGTGTTTCCCATCCAGGTGATGGAGGTAAAATCAGGATCAATGAGGCCCTCTGCCCACCAATCGGCCATCAGCTGCACAGCCTGCTTATACCCGTCGGTCATTGGCCCATAGCCGACCTGGCCGTCACGGACAAAGAAGTCGGGATATGCGTCGTAAGCGGTCAGCCATGTACCAACCATATCCCAAACGGTGTCAGGAATACTCAGCGTTGCGTCGATGCCATAGGCGTCCTTACAGGCACGAAGGAAACTGTCCCACTCGTCGATGGTTTCCAGGGAGGAAAATCCCTGTTCATCAGCCCAGTCCTGACGATACATCAGGCCATACCAGATAGGCTCTGCGGCGGGAGTACCCAGCATGCTGCCAAGGGTCCAAATAACGGGGATACGGCCCTCATCGGTTTTGGCCTCCTGCGTTGCCTGCTTGCTGGACTTTAACAGGTTGTCATAGTTGGGCATCCACTCTGGAACCTTATCGGTCATATCGTAGATCAGCCCCTCTTCAACCGCGTGAGTGGCAGTAGAGGTGTACAGCGCAGAGAAATTGTTAATCAAATCGCATAGATCGCCAGAGGTCAGCATGAGGTTGAACTTCGTAGCGGAGTCCGCGTTGCTGGCTGTCTCAAACTCCACATGAACATTGGTCTTATCCTCCATCCACTGAATGATGGAGTGGTGGTTGATATCGTTGTTGGTGTACTGATTCTCGTAGGTCTTCCAGAAGGTGATGGTCTGGGTCTGCTCAATTGGAAAGTAGTCGTAGTTAAAGGAAGTGAAACTCTCCGCATTATCGCCTTCGTTGATAGCACCTTCTTCAAGGCTCTCAGATGGTTCCTCAACGGGAGCTTCGTCGGGCTGATCAGCCGGTTCGTTGTTCGGCTCATCAGCAGGGGTATCCGTGGCGGGAGCATCCGGGGTCGTTGCAGGTTCGCTGGCACAGCCAACTATCAAGCTCAGCAGCAGCAACAGGGATAGCAGGATAGTGAGTATGCGTTTCATCATAAGACCTTCCTTTCTATTTTGGGGATGCGTTCCTAGCGTGCGTTGTCTCTTGCCGCTCTTGGAATTATAATTATTATATACTATATACACAATATTTCAAGTATAATTATGAAAATTATACTTAATAAGTTAGCCAAATTTATGCTATTATTTTTGTTACTAATTCACAATATAGCTTTTTTTGAGGTTTTAATCTGCATGATTTTAACATTTTTGAATCATTCCCAGTCTCACCCTTGCCGATTTCGTTCTGGCTGAGTTTGGATGGATCTTAATGGTCGGTCAGACTTCCTGATCGTACAGTTTTATGCCATATTTTTTCAAAACCGGACACATAAAATCAGTGCTGGACTTTACCCTTTTTATTTGCTAAAATACTACTTAGATAAAGCAACTCAGTTTTCGGAGGGTACGTTATGAATAACAAAAACCGAAATTCCGACAAGGACCATGAGCTGTACAAAGCCATTCTCGAGCTGAAAACCTCTGAGGAATGTTACAACTTTTTTGTCGACCTCTGCACCGTCTCTGAGCTTAAGGCCATGGAGCAGCGGTTTCAGGTGGCTCGTATGCTCTCTCGGGGCATGATCTATCACGACATTCTTGAGCAGACCGGCGCTTCCAGCGCCACGATTAGCCGCGTCAGCCGCGCGCTTAATTACGGCAACGACGGTTATAATACCGTCATGGCCCGTTTGGACGAGGCAGAGTCCTCTCAAAGCGATGAGTGACGCCTATGGCCCCCTGGCCCGAGTCTACGATCTGTTCACACAGGATGTGGATTATGACGCGCTCTACGCCTACCTGCATCAAATTATGAAGACCGTCCATGCAGATCCGGCTTCGGTCCTGGATCTTGCCTGCGGCACTGGAAGCATCACCGTGCGCTTTGCCGCCGACGGATATCAGGTTATCGGTGCGGATCTGTCTGAGGATATGCTCACCATCGCTATGGACAAGGCCACGGCAATGAAGCAGCCGCCCTTTTTTATTCATCAGCCCATGCAGCGGCTGCGGCTTCCCTATTCTGTGGACCTGTGCGTCTGCCTGTTGGACAGCCTCAACTATCTGACCATTGCCAAGGATGTGATGGATACGTTTGACGGCGTCTATCGGGCGCTGAATCGAGGAGGCTACTTCCTCTTTGACGTACGTACCCCTTCGCTGCTGCGGTCACTGGACGGACAGGTTTTTTTGGATGAAAACGACGACGCTTACTGTGTCTGGCGTGGCAGCTTTGATGCGCGTGAAAATTTACTGACCTATGCCATGGACATCTTTACCCGCCAGGGGAAGCTATGGCGCCGAGAGCAGGAACAGCACGAAGAACGCGCTTGGGACATTAGCTGGCTGCATCAATCCCTGGCCGCAGCCGGTTTTGTCGATATCCGACAGTTTGGCAACCGCTCCATGGCAGCCCCTAAAGCCGGTGAAGAACGAATTTTCTGGATTGCAAAGAAGGAATAAGCCTATGAACGACACCCTTGTGCGCGCAATGACGCGGGATGGATGGGTCAAAGCCTCTGCCATCTCCTCTCGCGGCATCGTTGAGCGTGCCCGCAATATCCATAAGACACTTCCCATTGCCACTGCAGCACTGGGCCGTCTACTCTCCGCAGCCTCGATGGTCGGCAATATGCAGAAAATTGACAACAGCTCTGTCACCTTACAGATCAAAGGCGGCGGCCCGCTAGGCACGCTGCTGGCTGTCTCAGACGCTGAGGGCAATGTCCGTGGATATGTCCAGAACCCTGGCGTGGCGCTGATGGAGAAATACCAGGGCAAGCTGGATGTCAGCGCAGCCGTCGGCACCCACGGAAATCTGACCGTCATCCGTGACTTGCAGATGAAAGAGCCCTATATTGGTTCCTGCGCCTTGGTCTCCGGCGAGATTGCCGAGGATATCACCAACTACTTTGTACAAAGCGAGCAGGTACCCACCGCCTGCGCCCTGGGCGTGCTGGTGGACATTGACCAGAGCGTCCGCGCCGCCGGCGGTTACCTCATCCAGCTGCTGCCGGGCACTCCCGATGAGGTGATTGACCGCATTGAGGCCGGCATCGAAAAGGCTGGGGCGGTTACCAATCTGCTAAAGCAAGGCCTGAGTCCCGTCCAGCTGCTGCAGAGGGTTTTGGACGATTTTGAATTGGAGATCCTCGAACAGACCCCGGTGGCCTACCGCTGCTATTGCAGCCGTGAGCGTGTCGAGCGCGCGCTGATCAGCATCGGCGTCAAAGAACTGACCGAAATGGCTTCCGAGGGACGCACAGAGCGCGTGGAATGCCAGTTCTGTGACAAGATCTACGAGTTTAGCCCCGAACAGTTGATGGCATTGGCCGACGAAATACAGCGCAATGATTGATCCCATGAGGCCCCCACGAAAGTGGGGGCCTTTGTGATTGATGAATTCTGCCGAATGTGGTACAATATCCACGTGAATTTCAACGAGCGAGGTTATTCCCCTTGAGTACGAAACAATCCGGTACTTCCTGGCCCATGTCCAAATTGGTCAAGCGCGGATGGACCGAAGACCTGGTGCGGACATTGCTCCCGCCGCCGCGGCTCATCTATCAAAACGGTCGGCGTATGCGCGTCTGGCCGAAATCTGTCGTGCAGAAGCAGGAACAAGATCCGATTTTCCGAGCGGCGTTCGCTGCCAATCGGGCTGAAAACACCTCTATCAAAGCTGATTCCGCCGCAGTTCTGGGCGCTGCGGCCAGCTTCCTGCAGCAGGCATGGGAGAGCACCCATCTATCCGAAGGTCCTATTGCCCGCCTGGCTGGCCTCTATCACAGCGCCATCCTCTCCCAGATTGCCACTGTCGGCTGGGCAAAGCGCCTTTCTTCCGGACAGTCCCAGAGCTATATTGAGCGCTTCTCCTCCCTGGACCCGGAGCGCATGGGAGATCAGTTATATCCCTCTCTGCGGCAGATGGTCACCGCTGCGTACTGGATGGGTAGACACCTGGAACACGAATCGGTCCAGAAGCTCTCCCAATGCTACAGCCAGAAGCTCTACGACATTGCTGATTTCGCCGCAGCGTCTTTTCGTCAGGCACAGCCAGAGGGACACCTGGCCCGTCTGCTGGCCATGGAGGATTTCCCTCTGCCGGAACTGCTGGTGCACCCGCTGCAATATATCTACTCCGTCCACTACGTCCCCAAGGCCATTCGCAGCAGCCTGGAGCTGCTCATGGAGCTCAACCCCAAGGACGAATACCCGGAGGCCCGCGCCATGCGGCGGCACTTTGTGCTGCATATCGGCGGGACTAACACCGGCAAGACCTATGCCGGGTTTCAACGGCTGAAGGCCGTGCGCACAGGGGTT
Source organism: uncultured Oscillospiraceae bacterium (assembly GCA_944385195.1). GTDB lineage: Bacteria > Bacillota > Clostridia > Oscillospirales > Oscillospiraceae > RUG11142. Next base: position 8,415 of record CALWWH010000152.1, read on the forward strand.
TATCTGGCCCCGCTTCGCCTGCTGGCATTGGAAGCCCAGGAATTGCTGCTGGACGCTCACGTCCGCTGCTCGCTTACCACTGGTGAGGAAGAGGACTGTCAGGAGGGAGACACGCATGTTGCCGCCACGGCCGAGAAGTTGGACATCCACGCGAAATACGACGCAGCGGTGGTCGATGAATGTCAGATGATCGCTGACCCCGCAAGAGGCTACGCCTGGACGAGGGCGATCTTAGGTGTGCAGGCCCCGGAGGTGCACCTCTGCGCCGCGCCGGAGGCGCAGCATCTGCTGGTAAAGCTCATTGAGAGCTGTGAGGACAGCTACGAGATCGTCCATCATCACCGCCAAGTGCCGCTGGTGTGTATGAGCCGACCGGTGAACATGATGAATTTGCAGCCCGGCGACGCCTTGATCACCTTCTCAAAGATAGGCGTTCTCAGTGCTGCCGAGGACCTGCGGCAGCACGGTAAACCGCCCGCCATCATTTATGGCGCGCTTCCCTACTCCACCCGGCGCAAACAAATGGAGGCGTTTCTAAACGGAGAGGTAGATTACGTTGTCTCCACTGACGCCATCGGTATGGGTTTGAATCTCCCCATCCGCCGTATCATTTTCATGGAGGCGGACAAGTTTGACGGCAAAGAGCGCCGTCCCCTCAAGCCAGAGGAAATCCAGCAGATTGCCGGCCGAGCCGGGCGCTTTGGCATGTATGACAAGGGATATGTCGGCGCAACGCAGCAGCTCAGCGAGATCAGCGCTGGCCTGCACACCACGGTTCCGCCGCTGCAAACGGCGGTGTTGGGCTTCTCCGACCTAGTCCTCTCTGTGGACTTTGACCTATTGGAGGTCCTGGAGGAGTGGAACCGTATGCCGCCCATCCCGCCCTACAAAAAACTCGATATCACACGCTATCTCCAGCTCGTCAGCAAAATTCGGGAAGCCGGCTTTCAGCTGAGCAAACAGCAGGAGCTGCGGGCCGCGAATATTCCCTTCGATGAAACAGAAGACGCTCTGCGGGATCTGTTCTTTGAGTTTTTGCGGCAGCATCAGCGCGGTGAGCAGATCGAGCAGCCGCAGCTGCCGGAACGCCAGAGCCACACCCTGCCGGAGTTGGAGCTCTATTGCCGTCAGTTGGATCTCTACTTCTCCTTTTGCAAGACCTTCGGCTGTGTTGTGGACGCTGACGAGATCTATGATGAGCGGGAGCGTGTGGCAGACGAAATCAATCAGATTCTCCTGCACAATCTGCGCAACAACATCCGCTTCTGCGAAAAATGCGGCGCTGCCCTTCCACTGCATCATCGCGGCAGGCTCTGTAATGCCTGTTACCAAAAGAAAATCAACGCATGGCGATATCACAAGCGATAATAATTTAGGCCAAACGCATTGCCTGGCACGACAGCGCAGCAATGCGGCAAAAGCTGCCGGGAGGGTCTCTCGGCGCAGGCCCTGGCCCCTGCCGCAGGCCAGTTTGACAGCATCGAAAGGAATGGAACCCCATGAATATCACGCTCAGGCAGCCGAAAGGTATGAAGCAATGGCTGCAATTATACCGTCTATACCTCCGCTCCTTCCCCCGCAGCGAGCGGAAGCCCTTCAAGATGATCCTCAATAATGCAAAGCTCGGCAAAACTGACTTGTGGTATCTGGACTGGGACGGCAAATTCGGAGGTCTTGCCATCACCATCAACGGGTCGGATAAGGTTTTGCTAGACTACTTCTCCGTCAACAGCGCCCACCGTGGAGAGGGAATCGGCACCGCAGCACTGAAAACGCTCCTGGAGCGCTATGACGCCGGCTTGTTTTTGGAGATTGAGACCACCCATGGCCATGCGCCCAACCAGACGCAGCGCGAAAAACGCAAGCGGTTTTACCTCCATGCGGGCTTGCAGGAGCTGGGCGTCGAGGCCAAACTCTTTGGTGTGGACATGGAGCTGCTGGGCCACCACTGCACAATCACTTACGACGAGTATAAAACGTTTTACCACGACACGCTCGGACCCTGGGCCGCAGAGCATATCGAACCGGTGTAACCTGTCGAAAGTCCAATGCATACACTGGAACGGATGAAGATCCGACTTGTTATTAGGAGGTAACTGCATTGGAACGAACCCCTAACCGCCAGCCCTGGCCGCCGATGGTCTCCGGCGCCGAGCCAAAACGGCAGCGGACTGGTGTGATCTATCAAAAGCAGCCGGTGTCCCGCCAGGAGCAGACGCCATCTCAGGATTGCTGCGGCATTTTGCCTGCCAGAGGGATGCTGGCAAATCCCTACGTGCCCACCCAGCAGACAAATTCCCAGCGCTACGCCACCAATCGCGCTTTTGTGCGCGGTACGCTGTACCCCAGCCTGGACCTACCGCTGGGCGGCATGGTCAACAACGACAAACCAAGCACCCCCAGCAACGAGCTGATGGCGCTGCAATTCGCTATGAGCGATCTGGCCCAGTATTTGGATACTCATCCCGACGACACTGACGCGGTTACGCTCTTTCAGGAATACGCCGCACGCTGCGCGGAGGCAAAAGCTGCCTATGAAGCAAAGCATGGGCCAATTCTGATGAAGAATGCCGGTGAGAATGGCACATGGGACTGGATCTGTGATCCATGGCCCTGGGAATTCTGTCAGGAGGGTTAATCCATGTTTGTCTATGAGAAAAAGCTGCAATATCCCGTCCGCATCCAAAATCCCAACCCAAAGCTGGCATCGATGATCATCAGCCAGTACGGCGGTCCTGACGGCGAGTTGGGCGCTTCGTTGCGCTACCTGTCTCAGCGGTACAGCATGCCGTACCCGGAGCTTAAGGGTTTGCTGACGGATATCGGGACAGAAGAGTTGGGGCACTTGGAAATGATCGGTGCTATCGTACATCAGCTGACGCGCTGCATCAATGAGGCAGATTTGCACGAGAGTCCCTTCGGCGCGTATTTTGTCGACCATACCACAGGCGTCTATCCCACCGCCGCCGCTGGCATTTCCTACACCGCCGCCTCTATGCAAGTCAAGGGAGACCCTATGGCTGATCTCTGTGAAGACTTGGCCGCAGAGCAAAAGGCGCGCGTGACCTATGACAATCTGCTGCGCATTAGTGACGATTCCGACGTGAACGACGTATTGAAGTTCCTGCGGGAACGTGAGATCGTACACTTCCAGCGCTTTGGTGAGGCGATAGAGAAGCTCCGCCAGCGGCTGAACGAAAAGAACGTCTACTATATGAATCCTGCGCTGAATCTAAAGAAATGACAAAACAGAGCCTCCCGATTGAGAGGCTCTGTTTCATTTTAACGTCTTTGGAAAACCCCATTTTGCTTGTCCCTCTTCACTTTGGACGAGCACGCGCTGGGTTTTCTTGTCTGCACAATCTTTAAGCAGCTCAAAATTTTCTTATCAGCTGGGGGGAATTGCCTGCGCTTATTCCGGCTTAGAGATCACAATCTTGCCGTTCTCTACGCTCATCTTGACCTTGCGCCCGCTCAGGCCCGCCTCTTTGAGCATCTCAGGCGGAAGCTGGACGCGGTCGTTACGGTCCAAGACAGCAAATTCCTCATGGCTGCTGCCGTCCATGATGGTGGCCACGCCAAGGGTCTCGAAGCCTGTGGTATTGTTAAGCTGCTCCATGTAGTTCTGACGCATCACACGCTCGGTGCTGATCTTTCCATCGCGAATCTGCACCACCCGGCTGACCTTACTGGCCACGCTCAGATCATGGGTAACGATGATGATCGTCAGACCCAGCTCGCGGTTGAGTCGGCGGAACGCATCAAAAATATATGCCGCCGTCACCGGGTCGACAGATCCAGTGGGCTCGTCTGCCAGGAGAATCTTCGGGTTATTCGCCAGGGAGATGGCAATGGCGACGCGCTGCTGTTCACCGCCGGAGAGCTGACTGAGCTTACTTTCGGCCTTATGTGCCATTCCCACCAGATCCAGCAGCTCCATAGCGCGTTTCTTCTGCTCCTTCTGTGCACCAAAGAGCATGGGCATCTGCACATTTTGCCACGCTGGCAGGTATTGCAGCAGGTTCCGGGCGTTGTTCTGCCAGACAAAACCGACAGTGTTGCGTTTATAGGCCACCAGCTCCTTCTCCGACAGGCGAAACAGATCCAAACCATCCACATACAGCCGCCCCGCAGTCGGCACGTCAAGACCGCCCAACATATTCAAAAATGTAGACTTACCGCTGCCAGAGTTGCCGATAATGGCGGTCAGCTCACCGTAGCGGACCTGGAAATCCAGCCCCTGTAAGGCCATGACCTCCGTCTCATCGGTCTTGTAGATCTTGACCAGGTTATCGCATTCGATGATATACTCCCGATCCATACCCTCAGTGCTCACTGATGACTTCACCGCCTTCCAACTCATAGACCGCGTCGCCGATCTCCATAAAGCCCGTGTCGTGGGTGGTCATGACGAAGCTGACACCCTGGGAAGCACATAGATCCTTAAAGATCTTGACAACCGTAATGGCCGTATTGGTGTCCAGCTCGCCAGTAGGCTCATCGGCGAAGATGAGCTTCGGCCGGTGGGCGATCGCTCTGGCAATGGCGACGCGCTGCTGCTCTCCGCCGGACATCTCTGCCGGCATGTGGCTACTGCGCCCTGCCAGGCCGACCATTTCCAGGCACTCCATCGCCCGCTCTCTCCGGTCGCCCTTGTAGCCGCCAAGGCGCAGGGCGTAGTCGACGTTTTCAAAGGCGGTCATGATGGGGATCAACGCCACAGACTGGAACACAAAGCCGATTTCATAGCGGCGCAGCTTAGTGCGCTCCTTCTCGCTCATAGTTGTCAGCTCCCGGCCGTCAAACTGGACGGTGCCCTCGGTGGGCAGGTCCAGCGCGCCGAGGATATTCATGAGGGTCGTTTTGCCGGAGCCGGACTTGCCCTTGAGGATGGTCAGTTTCCCCCGGGGCGCTGCAATATCGACACCTTTGAGAGCGAAGAACGTCTCACCGCCGGGAAGAGGGAAGCCGCGCTTGATGCCCTCGGCCACCAGGATGGGATCTTCTAGCTTGAGCATAGTAACGCGCCTCCTTTCAATCCTCGCCCAGCTTCAAGGCCTGGGCGATCTTCAATTTGCGGATAATCGTGCCGAGGATAAGCATGCACACGGCCATGACAATCAGCACCACAACCAGCAGGCGAATGATATCGCTTCCGGCCAGCGAGACCTCCAGTGGAAGCGGCGTTGCCGCCTTAACATAAGCCAGCTGCACCAGCGGTACAAAGAGCTTCGAGCCCAAAATTCCTGCCCCAATGCCGATAGCAATGGACAGCGCAGAGACGTAGAGCTGCTCGTTAAAGAGCATAACCACGATCTCACCCATCCCCATACCCATCGCGCGGAAGATGCCGAATTGCAGGGAGCGGGTGTGGATGGCCAGGATCCAGTAGATCAAAAAGCCAACAGTGCACAGCAGCAGCGCTACGACAAAACCCACAGTCAAGATGCCGTTGGTTCCCTGGATGGCAGGGTCGTTTTTCATATTCACTAGGTCGGCAGTCTGATCCCGGAACTGGAGCAGCGTCAGGTTATATGCTTCGACAAAGTCATACACCGGGGCGGTGTCACCGTCCTGCATTTTCAGCCAGACCTGGTATGGTGTGACACCCCACTGGGCCTGCAAATAGCTGAGGTTAGCGATGACCAGGAGATTATCCACCTCGCGAATGGTGCCATCTGAGTCCTCGACTTCGGTAGTCGCGCTGTAGGTAGGCCAGTAGTCCACAAAGCCGTATATGACGCCGCGAGCAGAGTTGCCGTCGCTGTCGCGATAGTTCAGGCTCTGGCCCAGCTCATAGCCGTACTTATCCCGGAAATTTGAAGAGACCAGGATTGCATTGGACCGCTGGGAAATCACATTCAAATAGTCATAGAAATGCTCCGGCAGGAGGCCATCCTTCAAAGAGGCGGTCTGGCCGAACTCTTTGGTATGGATGCCCATGAGAGTAACGGTACTGGAGCGGCGCATTCCGTCCATGGTAACAGTGGCCTCGTCCTCGCAGACGACCTTGGTGATGGACTCAAGGCCGGGAATGGTGGTGTACTTATTATAATCCGGCTCATTGTATGCCAGTTTTGTGCGTCCTGTCTCGTCATCTTCCACCATGTCGGCATTGTCTGTCCACTGTTCAAGGATGACCACGTCCGCGCCGCCATCAATGTAACCGATGCGGTCGGATTCATTGTTGTTGACCGTCCGGGCCGTAGAGGCGTTGAAGATGCCAAGGGCAATAGTCACTACCAGAAACGTCATGATGTAGCCGCCGCCCTTGGAACGGAGCACCCACAGGAAAGAGGCGTACATAGACGGGCTCCACCAGCGCTTGCCGATGCTGTAGACCAGTTTCACAACCAGCGGTATCACGCGCAACGCAAACAGACCACAGGCGATGATGAACAAAGAGGATGCCAAGTAGATCAGCGGGTCGAGACCGGCTCCGGCCTGAACCTTCGCTGTAATCTGCTCCTCCTGGCCCTGGAAGCTATAGAGCCCATAGAGGCTGACCGCCAGCAAGATAACGTCCAGGAACAGCTTTTGCCACAGCGGGGCACCGCCCTTGCGGGCACGACCGGATTTTCGGACCACAATGGTGGTGCTGCTGTACTTGATGACCGGGATAACCATGGCCGCCATGCTGACCACCGCCGCAGCCACGGCGTAGAGCAAAACTTGCCCGTTGATTTCCAGCCGCAGGGAACTGCGGGAGACAAATTCCAGAAAGGCATTGGCTGAGCCGATGATCTGGCAGATCATCATTGCCAGCGGAATGCCGACGATCAGACTGACCACCGCCAGGATCAGACTTTGCAGAGCGTAAATGCCCAAAATCTGTTTGCGGGAGGCGCCGCGGCTTTTGATGACTGCGATCTCGGCAGCTTCCAGCTCCAGCATTTGTCGAGAGACCATGAAAATAAACGCGAACAGCAGGACATAAATTGGCACCTGCAAAATGGTCAACGTTGCGGAGACCTTGGCCGCTTCCACCAAATACTCGTCTACCAGATCAGAGAAGTAGTCGGTGTAGGAGTGGTAGTATTCCTCCCTGTAGTAGGCCGTCAAATCCTTGGAGGCCTGAGCAACCGCCTCGCAGTTGTCAACCGTCAGATCGTTGTAGTCAAAGATGTAGTACCAGACAGCGCGTTCCTCTTCCTGGAGGGATTCGTTGGAAATACCGGTTTCAAAGGCCGTCTTTGACACGAAGAGCTGATCATTATAACTAGAAGGAGTGCGGTACCAGAACTGGCTTCCGGTCTCGCTGTCAGACTCCGACGCACGGAAAACACCGGCAATGCGCACCCGCAGCGGGCTGCCGTCGGGAGCGGTGACGGTCTGGCTGCTGAGGATTTCACCCTGCATCAGATTCAGTTCCACTAGGCACTTTTCACTGATGATGGCATCGATGACGCCGTTTTGCACCGTCTCGGCATACATCTGGCCCGAGACGATCTCGATATGGTCCTCCATCTCCTTGAGCGTACCGATACGGGAGGTCATGCCCTTACCGTTCTCGCGCTCTAGTTCCGGGAGCCACTCCACGTTGCTGATGAAACGGTTTTGCAGCAGCAGCATGGGCTCGACGCCCAGCTCCTGCCCGAGGTTGCTGACCTTCTCTACATCTGCCTCCAGGCCCTCGTGTCCGGCCATGGAGGAGGAGTAGATATACGCTGTCGTGGGATAGCGGTTGGTCTCCCCCGCCGCATCACTCATGGTGCGGGTCAACATACGCTGCAGGGCTGCCTTGGTATACATGGGACTGGCGGCGGCGATAGCCACCAGCAGGATGTTTCCAATTAAGAGGCTGGCAATCAGCCACTTCTTGTTGCGAATCTTCTGCCAAACAAATCGTAACACAACGCCGCCTCCTTAATTCGTAATAACGAGCTGACCAGCTTCCAAGCCGGAGAGGACCACGGTATGGCTCTCGCCGGTGGTGCCGACGTTGATGCCACGGATGATAAAGCGCTTATGCGGGACACCATCCACCAGAATTTGAACGTATGCGTTACCATTCTCAGATTCGATGGCCCCGCGGGGAACGGTCAGGGCGCCCTGGATCTGGACAATCTCCGCCTGGGCAGAGGGCTTGGTCAGCTGGTCCTCGTCCAGGGGCTCGTCCAGCAGAATCCATATCTTTTGATCATCGCTGCCCAGAAGCATCGAAGTGCTTACAACTTTTGCCGGAACTTCTTCGCGGCTATCCTTCTTGCCGTACTGAACCATGATCTCGTTGCCATACTGGAAGTTGTTGGTGCTGGTCTCGCCCACCAGGGCCATGGAGGACAGACGGCTAATCTCTACAATGGCGGTGTCGGCGTCGACCTTTTGTTTGTCATAGAGGTACTCAATGGAATCGATCAGGCAGTCGTAGGGAGCCACCAGCTCCACGGGGTCGAAAGCGGCCTTGGCCTCGTCCACCGCAGCCTGCAACTGATTCAGCTGCCGCTGCCCGACATACGCCGCGCGGTCGTATTGCAGCTGTGCCAATTCCAGCGCGGCGCCGGCGGCGGCGCTGTTAATATCCGCCTGGAGCGTCTCCAGCTGGCTGCTCAGAGCCTCCTGGGCGCGGCGGAGGTTCAGTTCCGCCTCTGCCACCTTGGCCTTAGAGCTGGGGCGGGTAAAGGTTGCAATGACCTCGCCCTTTTGGACAATGTCCTTGCGCTCTACCAAGATTTGATCCAAATACATGTCGCTGCCCGGGGCTTTGAGCACCTGGGACTGGGTATAAACCACTGACAAAGTCAGCGTACCGCTCTTGACGATGTCACTGGGAACAACCTCATAGGTCTCGTAGGTCTTAACCTTGTCTGCCACTGCCTCGGAGAGAATGGTTTGCTGCTGGGTCTGCGTCTCGGCAGCACAGCCCGTCAGCAGCAGCAGAGCTGCTGCGGCAGCCAGTACCCGCTTAACCGACCACATAGACCTGCACCCCCTCTTCTAATCCGGAGAGAATCTCCACCTGGGCAGCAGTCTGCAAACCGACTTCCACATTTTGGCGAGACTTGGTCCCGTTCTCATCCACATAGACATAATAGCCTGTGCTGTCGTGCAGGACCGCATTGGAAGGCACACAGAGCACGCCCTCCCGCTGATCTGTCATTAAATACAGCAGCGCGTATTGACCCACCAGGCTGTTATCGCCGTCCAAAATCTGATAGGTGCTATTCATTGGCGCACCTGACAGGGTTTTGGTGATGTACTCGTTTTTGTCCATGGGCACGTACTCAACCTCATAGCGCAGGCCGCCGATGGTGGCATACAGCTCCGAGGCACTGTCTACCGTGCTCTCAGACAGAAACTCCGTTTGCAAATAGCAGCTGTCCTCGCTGGCAACCACAGCTGCCACCTCGTTCGGCCAGACCGTCTGGCCCACGTTGACGTTGACCGCAGCAACGGTGCCGTTACAAGGCGAGGTGAGGACGCTCTGGACGTTCAGGGCTTCCTCGGCCTCCGCCAGCTTCTCCTCCAGGGATGCGATCTGTGCTGCGCGTTTCTCCGCAGCCTCCCGCTGTTCGTTAGCCAGGAGCCGGCAGTGGGCGCTGTCCTCACCGTACTGTTCAACGGTAAGTTGGTAGTTGAGTTGCGCCTCGCGGGTATCAAAAGCGTCCATTGTCCTGGCATATTCCAGACTGTCGGCAATGCTGTCGCGCTGGGCTTTGAGCGTGGTAGTGTCCAGTTTCACCAACGCGTCGCCGGCCTTCACCTGGTCTCCCATGGTCACCAGAATCTCTCCGATGGTGCCGCTGGTGGTAAAAGACAGCTGCTCGACCTCAGGCAGAACGTTACCTTCTATGACAGAGCCGTCATAGATGTTGGCAATACTGGCCACAGCCATATCGCTGCCAATGGTCACCGGCTCCAGCAGTTCCGGCGCTTCCGCGCCGGGGGCCGCGCAGGCGCACAGACACAGCAGGCTCAATACCGCACAAAACAAGCGTTTCATCTTCCGTGCACCTCCTTAGCCGACCACGAGTTCTTCACCCTCGGTCAGACCGGAGAGCACCTCGTATTTGCCGGTAACTTTCAGGCCAACCTCCACAGGCTTTGCCTCGCGGACACCGTTCTCGTTTTCATAATAGGCATAAGCCTGGCCGCCGGCGAAGAACAGCGCGCGAGCCTGGACGATGAGGACGTCCCGACGGCTGTCCAGCAGCAACTCCAGCTTCGCCTTGCTGGAATCAGTCATCATAGCAAGCTCCGTCGTGGGAACAAAGTAAACTCGGCTGGTCCCCCTTTCGCTGACGGTAGGCTCCGGGAAGCCCAAATCCGAGGCCTCGGTGACCACGCACGTCACGTCTCCCTCGTCGGTACTCAGGGTGACTTCCATGCCGGCGGGCATGGAAGCGTAGTGCTCTGTGTCGGCGTAGAAGCAGGCGTCGCCGCGGTCAGAGATGATAACGTAGTCGTTCTCCGGGTCAGAGACGTTATAGCTGCGGATGTAGGACACGGTGCCTTCGATGCCCGCATAGATGCACTCGCTTTGTTTCTGCTCTCGCAGCTCGATGGTCCGGGCCTCCGCAACAGCATAGTCCTCCTCCAGGCGGATGACATTAGTCCGATATTGCTCTGTCTGCCAGGCAAGATCGCTGGAACTCTCGACAATGGCAAGATTGCTCCGGGCGCTCTCCAATTCCTGGGTCAAGTCAGCTAGCTTGGTCTCTGCAGCCTCTAGCTCGGCGTCCAATTCGGCATTCTCCAGCTCTGCCAGAAGCTGGCCAGGTTCTACTCCGTCGCCTACGGCCACATACACCGCCCCAATCGTGCGCCCGTCATACTGGAATGTCAGCGCCTCCTGCTGCAAAGACTGAAACTGGCAGGTAATGCTGGCCCACTGCTCCAGGTCACCCCGGGTCACGTAAGAATACTGATAGATCTCAGCAGTCTCCTCGTCGAGCACCGCCAGCACCGGCGGCGTTTCCTCTTCCGGAAGCAAGAAGCAGCCGGAAAGCGGCAATACTGCCAGGAACAGCGTAATCAGCAAGCAAATAATACGTTTCAACAGGCTTTCCACATCCTTTCCCCTATTGGAATTGCAGAAATAATAATTAGCATAATTATACATCCTGGTTTCCCTACTGTCAACCAACTTTATGTATTTTAACAATATGCATCAAGCTCGTGATTCTTTTTTTCATAAAAAACTCCCCGGCGGGAGCAGAAAATCTAGCCATGATTTTCTGCTCCCGCCGGGGCTAAATATTCGTATTTACTCAACTTCTGCAACACGAAGGCCGATCAGGGTGCCATCTGCGTCAAAACCGGCGCTGATGAGCCGTTTTCCTTTTTCAAAGCGGCAGGTCATGGTCACCAGGGCGTAATATTCGCCGCTGGCCTCGTCCTCCATACCCCGGGCAGAGCTGCCCGTGACCCCCTGCCAGCTACCCAGCTTCGGGTCCAGCGCCGCCACGTCCTCGATGGTGAGAGTTGCCGCCACGTCGGACCGCAGGCATTCATAGATCGAGCGATAGTCCCCGTTTCCCAGGCACTCTGCTACCTCGATACCCTTGGCAATCGTCTCGGCAGCGTCCATGCCCTCAGGCAGAGGGAGCTTCTGGGACTGACGAAAGCAGCCTGCCAGACTCAGCAGCAGGAGCAGGCAGCACCCCAGTGCGGCCAGTCGTTTTAGCATACGTAGCCCTCCAGGAGCTTCAGGGTGGCCTCAACACCGTCCTTGTGGCTGCGTTCGTAGCCGTGGGAGGCGTAGACACCCGGTCCGATCAGGCCGTGACGGACATCGTAACCCGCGCGGAGGGTTGCCTCAACATCTGAGCCATAGCTTGGGTAGATATCGACAGCATAGGCCGCGCCTGTCTTCTTGGCAGCAGCCGCCAGCGCTTTGACAACCTCGTAATTGTAGGGGCCGCCGCTGTCTTTGGCGCAGATGGAGACCATGCGCTCGGTGCAGCCCAGGCCATCGCCTACGCAACCCATATCCACGGAGATGGCCTCGGTGACGCCCGCGGGAACAGCGGTAGAGCCACCATGGCCGACCTCTTCATAAACCGTGACATGGACATAGATGCGGCGCTCAGGCTCGATGTGGTTCTCCTTGAGGAATTTAGCAAAGCCCATCAGGATGCCGACGCTGAGCTTGTCGTCCAGATACCGGCTCTTGATGTAGCCCTTCTCAGTAACGACGTTGCGGGGGTTAAAGCAGACAAAGTCTCCAATGGCAATGCCAAGGGCCGCAGTCTCCTCGGCGCTGCTCACCAGCTCGTCCAGGACAACTTCCATATTGTCCCAGGAGCGCTCTGTGCTGCTGTATTTGCGGTTGACGTGGATGGAGGCGTTATTGAGCTGGAACGTCCCCTCGTAGGTGCCGCTGAACTTGGTGACTATGCGGCAGGTCTCGGTCTCGACGTTGTTGGGGTTGGAGCCCAAGCCGACCAGACGCAGACGGCCGTTACATTTGATCTCAGCAACCATGGCGCCCAGGGTGTCGGTATGGGCCTCCAACAAGAGGGCGTTCTGGGTGTCCTTGCCGCCCAGATCAGCAACCACGCCCCCCTTGACAGGGCGAGTCACGGCACAGCCCAGTGCCTCGAACTGCGCTGCGACATAGTCCTCAGCATTTTTAGTGTAGCCAGAGGGGCTGTCAATGGACAACAATTCCATCGTTTTCTCCACAGCAAAGTCAACGTATTTTTTTTCCATCGTGAAATTTTTCCTTTCAAAGCTTGGTTTTCGCATTGATTATATTTCATCTCGGCACAAAATGCAAGGGCAGCAGCGGCCAGTATACACCTTTTTGCCTGCGGATTGCCTCGTTTGGCGGGGTGTGTCCTGTGCTGAAGCCACCTGCCATTGCCGAAGCATCAAAAAACGAAACGCGGCAGCGTTCCGTTTTTGGCTCTTCATACAGCCTGCATAAATGCTTCAAACACCTGAGCCGAGGAGGGCTCAATGTCCCAAATGCGCTCGGGGTGCCACTGAACGCCCCAGAGGAAGGGCTTTGATGGGTAATAGATCGCCTCGATCACACCGTCCCCGCAGCGGCCCATCACCTCAAATCCAGGAGCCAGATCCTTGATGGACTGATGGTGGTGGCTATTGACCTGAAAAACATCGGTCCCAACCAGCTGATGCAGCGGTGTGCCGGGAACCACAATACACTCATGCTCCGTGCGGTGTTTGGGTGGAGCCATACTGTGCTGCACGGTGGTATCGATCTGGCTGGGGATATCCTGATAGAGCGTGCCACCAAAGTAGACGTTCATGGTCTGGATTCCCCGGCAGATCCCCAAAATATGCAGATTCTGCGCCAGAGCGTAGTCGCATATCAGCCTCTCGCCCGCATCCTGAGTGGGATTGGTAGAGACATTCTCATATCGGATCTGCTCGCCGTAACGGGAAGGGTGTACATCCGCCCCTCCCGTGAGGACAAGGCCATCACAGAGCTCTACCAGGGCCTTGAGATCCTCCGCTTTTCCCTCCGTAGGGAGGATCAGCGGCGTACCGCCGAACTGGCGGATGGTGTCCAGATAGCTGTGATTGAGAATGATACGGTCGTTTTCGTCCCGCAATTCATACATAGTAGTCAGGCCAATGATGGGTTTTTTCATAGCGTTACCCCCGATTTTGACTTATTTCGCCCCAAGCACGTCGCCCAGGGCCGTATCCCCCAGGAAGGTATTAAGATTGTACAGGAAGAGCACGTCGCTGATCTGCGCCGTCTGCAACACAGTCTCTGCACTGCCATAGTAATAGCGCGGGTCGATCATGGTGATGCTCTCGTAGTAAGGGATCAGCAGTGGCACAAAGCAGTTGGCGTAGGAGTCCTTGAAGACCAGCAGATTGCGGCCGTTGCCGGCGGTGGTTATAATTTCCAGGATGCCGTGATTGCCGCCAAAGAAGACCGCGTAGTGGTCTTTTCCCTCCAGGGCGCTGCTGACATAGACAGAGCCGCTTTTAGTGTGGGTATCAGGATAGTTTACATAATAGCTCACATTGGTTCCCACAGGCTCGTAGACCTGCACAATATCCGTCACTGCATGGCTGCCACTTTTGGCGGCCAAGGTTCCCTCAAAGGTGTCAGAGACCGTGTAAACATCATATTCTCGGGCTGGGTTGGTAATGCCCAGCTGCTCCGCCACCGCATCAAAGGCGTACTTTGCCGCCAAAGTGGTCCAATGGTGGTCCGTACGGTAAAACATACCCTCGGAAGCATGTTGACATAATGTATCCGTCACATTCAGGAAGTCCAGCTGCGCCGAGAGCGTACGGCTGATCAGTTCCATCTGCGCAGGCTGGTCACCACCGGGGGCGTTCTCAGGGAGCTTGTCTGCCAGCACACTGATCGCGTTGGGCACAATCATGACGTCGCAGTTCAGCTCCGGATGTGCTGCCGCAAAGCTGTTGATGGCGTCCAAACTGCGCCACAGAGCTGCGCCCTCTCCTGTGGAAGAATTTCCTGGGGTCTCGATCAGGTAGTGATCTTCGCAAAGGTAAACCCCGCCAGACTCCTTGCGGCCCATCATCTGATCCAGGCGAAGCTTAAGGCTCATCCATCTGTCGCGGAAGACGAACTGATCCGCTAGGTAGTCCTCGTAATCTGCGCCCCAGCTGCCATCGAGGACAGACGCCATTGAAACAGCCGGCTTTTGAGCCAGGTTTCGGTTCTCACTCTCGGAGAAGACCCTGTCCTTCGCGATCAGATTCAGCACCGCCGCCAGAAGGATCACCAGGAGAAACGCCGCTGATAAGGCCAGGTTATGTAGGCCGCGAAAGCGATATTTCACTTGTTTTGGGGCCTTGACCGGTGTTTTTCTGTCCATCTCGCTGGATCCTTTCTCTTAGAACTGTGCATAGAGGAATGCGCTATAAGTGTTGCTGACGAGGTACGCCACGCAGGCGATCAGCGTCAGCATATAGGCGATCACGGAGACCGTCATTGCTGCCCCGCCGTGGACATAGGCCAGTCGCTGGTGCAGTTTCCGCAGCCACGGGCCGCAGCCGATCACCGCCGCCAGCAGCAGCGGCAGGTTGGAGGACAGTTGGTAGAGGAACATCCCATCCAACCAAACGCCGGAGCTATGGAACATCAGTCCCAGGTATTCGACGGCTCCCCCAAGGCTTGGCGAAAAGAAAAACACCCAGCCCAGCATAACCGCCAAGAGTAGGTAGATATGCCTGAAAACACGCGGAATTTTTTCAAAAAATGGTTTAAATGCAAATTTTTCAAGGATTACAAAGCAGCCATGCCACAGCCCCCAGACAAGAAAGTTCCAGCTTGCCCCATGCCAGATACCCGTCAAGAGCCAGACCACGGTCAGATTCAGCAGCTGTCGGGGCACAGAGCAGCGGTTGCCGCCCATGGGGATGTAGACATAGGTTCGAAACCAGAGGCCCAGAGAGATGTGCCAGCGCCGCCAGAACTCGCTGACGGAGGCAGACAGGTAGGGGTAGTCGAAGTTCTTATCGATACGGAAGCCCAGCATCCGAGCCAGGCCAATGGCCATATCCGAGTAGCCGCTGAAGTCAAAGTATAGCTGCAAGCTGTAGCACAGGCAGCCCAGCCAGGCCGTGGCTGCGCTCATGCTGCTTAGGCCTTGTATGGTGCCGAAAACCACGCCTAAGTTATCCGCCAGGAGAACCTTCTTCGCCAGGCCCACCAGGAACTGGTTTAGGCCGTTGCCAAAGCCGGCGATACTATGGTTCCGCTCCCGCAGCTGCGGGGCGATGTCCGCGTAGCGGACGATGGGGCCGGAGCTGAGCTTTGGGAACATGGTCACATAGGCTGCAAAGCAGAGGAAGTTGCGCTCCGCCGGCGCTTTCCCCCAGAGGATGTCCAGCAGATAGCTCAGGACGGTAAAGGTGAAAAAGGACAGGCCCAGGGGTAGAGGCAGCTGGGTGACCTGGATAGGCAGGCCCAGGAGAGCGCTGAGGTTGTCCGCGGCAAACCCCGCGTACTTGTACAGCGCCAGCAGGAACAGGTTCGCCGCTACGGCTAATCCCGCAACAGCCTTTGCCCCGCCATAGCGGCCATTTCCCCGCAGCAGGGCAATTTCCATTCCGGTCAGGTAATTGAAAACCAGGCTGACGCCCATCAGCACCAGTGCCTGCGGCTGTCCCCAGGCGTAAAACACCAGACTGGCCAGGACCAGGGTGACGTTCTTAATCCGTTTCGGGCTGAGGTAGTATACAATCAGCGTTACGGGGAGAAAAACAAACAAAAACAGCAGACTGGCAAATTGCATCGCAGTTTCCTCCCCTTACAGTGTGTCTAGGAAGACCTGGCGCAGCGCATCGGCCTGCGGATGGACCAGAAAAAGGACGTAACCGCCCCGCAGCTCGATGACGCAGTCCTCTAACAGTGCCATCTGTTCGATGCCATAGCCATCAAAGCTGGTCTTCTGGGCCCTCAGTCGGGCTTGGATCGCCGCCTCGACCGTCTGAGCCTGCGCCGGGTCGGCGAGTTTGACCAGCAGCAGCTCCTCTGCGCCCATATTGGTCGTCGGGTAATAGAGCAGGATGCCCTCATAGCTCGACGGGTCGAGGCCATAGAGCCGGCGGAGCATCTGGTTGTCCGCTGGCTGCATCTGGGTCTGATCCAGATTGGCGGTCAAGGCGGCGGACATGTCCTCAAAAGAGGTGGCGCTCTGTTTGCCCTGGCCCATTTGACCAGCCAAGAATAGCAGCAGCGCCAGCAGAAGCGCCCATTTACTTATCTCAATCAGCGGGAGCTTCCAGCTTCGCCAACTCATAGTCATACACCTCAATCATCAGGTTCTTTGCCCAATGCTGATACACTCCCCGCTGGATGTGGATGCCATCGGTCTCCCAAAGATCTGCGTAGTCCTCGCACAGCTGGGTATTGTCTGCAAAGGGGATGTCGTTGGCAGCACAGGCCTCGCTGATCGCGATGTTCCACTCGGGAATCTTCCGCCAGGCGGAGGCCTTTTGAAAGGCCGGGTCTCTGGCCACCAGAATGGAGCTGACGGTGACAATGGCCTCCGGCAGAGCCTCCTGGACAGACTGTACCACCTGCACCAGCTCCGTTGTATACTCCTCCGCTGTGGTCCAATAGCCGATGGAACTATCGTTCAGGCCAAAACAGAGGAAGACGTAGCGGGGATTGAGTGCGATCAAGTCTGGCAGCCAGGCCTCTACATTGCGAATGGTGGCGCCGCCCTCAGCCAGGACGCGCTCATCGGGCAGAAAGTCATAGAATTCATAGCCCACCACGCGCGAGTCGCCCAGGATGACCGCGTCGTCAAACAGGGACCAGACATTGATCTGGCCGCTTTCCAGCTGCTCCAGCCAGGTATCCCGTTCAGCCAGGAGCTGCGCTTCCCATTGAGCGCGGCGGAGCTGCTTGATCTGCTCCTCCACCGCCGCCGGATCACGGCTCTCCTGTCGCTTGAGCCAGGCCACGCCCTCAGCGATCTCCGCCGTCAGGTCTTCCTGATCGCGGCTTTTGCCCCGCATCCCGCTCAGGAGCAAAATCGCCGCCAGAAGCAGGATCACAAGAACCGCTGCCGTTGCACGATTCCGCGTTTTCTGCATCCATCCCACGTTCCTTTCGTTGTATCTTCGTACATTATAACACGATGCGGGACGGGTGTCCAGAAAATGTGACAGGTTTCGACCGGCGAGATGTGCATACGCCTTGGAAACAGTAGATCTCGTTTTTCGGCAGCATGATGACACATAGCTTTCTTAGCTCGGGTTGCAATCGACAGCTATCCCTACACGGGCGTCTCAGATGGCTTCAAACAATCCGATTTTGTCACCGTGGTGCTGGCGATCATCAACCACTACGGCGCGTATCCCCCGCAGGATAGCAAGTAAACAGACAATGTCCGAAGGCTGGTCAAGTCTTCGGACATTGCTTATCTCTGTATTATTTCTTTCTCGCATGCAGGGTCTTGCATTTCACGCTCTGGCCGCGATAGGCGCGGACGAAGCCAACCAGCTCCTCCTGTCCCGCCTCGGGCATCGAGAGGATACCGAACCAGTCCTTCCCCTCCTGCGCCAGGGACAGCTGCGCCAGGAATTTGCCGTGGTCACGGCAGGTGACTACATTATAATACACCAGCTTGTCCGACGTAAACCAGCGGCCGATCAGCCAGCGGCGCTTACAGACCGGGCAGGCTGGGCGTCGGGCCCGAGCCATATCGGGGATGGGCTTGGCAATGGCGCAGGGGCCGGCAGTCCAGGTTTTCTCCTGCACCAGTGTCTGCTGCACCAATTCTGCCAGGAGTTCTTCCAGTTTCTCGTCATCCATGCCCGGAGCGATCCCGTTGAGGGGTTCACTCTCCCTGCGAGGCTTCTTGGGTCCGCCCTCAATCTCGCCGTAGGGCACCGGCTGGATGTCCAGTGCGGAGTGCCCCATCACCTCTCCCACCAGAGCGGTGTAAAGGGCGTCGTGCAGAGCGTTGTGGTACTCAAACAGCTCCGGAATCTGGCAGTATTCTACCGCTGCGCTGAGCGCAAAGGCCCTGCCAACCCCCAGCAGCGTCGAAAAGCGGCCCTGCAAGTCGTAGATCCTATCCGCCCTGGGCGGCTCAACGTGCCAGTAGTCACAGTTTTGCCGGAAGGTACTCATATCGTCCGCACCCCAGGCGGCAAAGATACGGTCCTCTCCGCACCAGCTGCGAAAGAGCTCCATAGCTGCCGGGAAATCCAGCTGGGAGTCCAGCGATTGCTGCATCTCCGGCAGGTCCTTAGCGACCTTGTTGAGCTTTTTATGTACTTTTGGATGGATATAGACGTTAAAGGTACTCAAAATGGGTTCGCCCAGGCGCTCAAGCTTCACGGCGCCGATTTGCAGAACCTCATCCAAGGCTTTGTGGTCGTACCCACGGTTCCATTCCAGGTCAAAAATGATCATTGCGCTCTACCTACGTTCAAAATGGACTCAAAAAAGGGGCCCGATCCTGGATCAGGCCCCTTGATAGCAAACAAAATTACTTGCTCAGACCAGCAGCGGCAGCGACCTCGGCGGCGAAATCGTCAACCTTCTTCTCGATGCCCTCGCCCTTGGTATAGTGGACAGCATCCACAAAGCTGACCTTGCCGCCCAGCTTCTTGGCGGCGTCAGCAATGTAGCCAGCGACATCGCCCTTGAACAGGTCAGAACGGACGAACTCCTGCTGCAGCAGACAGATCTCCTTGTAGAACGCAGCCATCTTACCGGCAGCAATCTTCTCCTTGACCTCAGCAGGCTTGCTGGACATCTTGGGATCGTTATCCATCAAGGCAACCTGGACAGACATCTCGTGGTCGATGTCAGCCTGAGGAACCTGAGACTTATCCCAGTACTTGGGGCTCATAGCAGCGATCTGCATAGCGACGTTCTTGCCGATCTCAGTAACGTCGATGTCACCCTCAACGGCCAGGTTGACCAGGACGCCATGGGTACCACCAGCGTGGACATAGGCCACGGAGGTGTTCTCTGCGTAGCGGGCAAAGCGGCGGATCTGGATGTTCTCACCGATGGACATGACCTTCTCCTGAAGAATCTCAGTGACGGTCAGCTTGGATCCGGGATAGGTGCATGCCTTCAGAGCATCGACATCTGCAGGATTCTGCTCGGCAACCACCGCGGCCAGGTTCTTGACCAAGTCCATAAACGCATCGGTCTTGGCAGCAAAGTCGGTCTCGGAGTTGACCTCGATCACGACGCCGACACCGTTGATGACGGCAGCGTAAGCAACACCCTCAGCCGCAACACGGTTCGCCTTTTTGGCGGCCTTTGCCAGGCCCTTCTCGCGCAGCCAATCAATGGCCTTGTCCATATCGCCGTCGCAAGCGACCAGCGCCTTCTTGCAGTCCATCATGCCGACGTTGGTCATCTCGCGGAGCTTCTGTACGTCTTTTGCAGTAAATGCCATGGGAAGTTCCTCCTAATATAATAAGTCTTTTGTGGTTAAAATGCGCCCGCCCACCTGGGCGGGCGCATCGTGGTTCGTGTTCAAGGGGCCAAATTAAGCCTCAGCAGTCTCCTCGACGGCCTCAGTGCTCTCCACAGCCTCCGTGGTCTCAACCTCGACGTTGGACTCGCCCTGACGGCCTTCCTGAACGGCATTGGCCATGGTGGCCGAGATCACGCGGATGGCGCGGATGGCGTCATCGTTGCCGGGGATGACATAATCGACCTCGTCGGGATCGCAGTTGGTGTCGACGATGGCCACGACGGGGATATGCAGCTTCTTGGCCTCGGCGATGGCATTGCGCTCCTTGCGGGGATCAACGATGAACAGGGCGCCAGGGAGTTTTTTCATTTCCTTCACGCCGCCCAGGTACTTCTCGAGCTTCTCAATCTCGCCCTGGTGCTTGATGACTTCCTTCTTGGGCAGCATGGCGAAGGTGCCATCTGCCTCCATGCGGCGCAGCTGCGCCAGACGCTCCACGCGGGTACGCATGGTTCTAAAGTTGGTGAGCATGCCGCCCAGCCAACGGGCATTGACATAGTACATGCCAACGCGCTCTGCTTCCTCACGGATGGCGTCCTGGGCCTGCTTCTTCGTGCCGACAAACAGGATACTCTCCCCATTCTCAGCCAGCTCACGGACAAAGCTATAAGCCTCTTCCAGCTTCTTTACGGTCTTCTGCAGGTCGATGATATAGATGCCATTGCGCTCCGTGTAGATGTAAGGAGCCATTTTGGGGTTCCAGCGGCGGGTCTGATGTCCAAAATGGACGCCGGCCTCCAGAAGCTGCTTCATAGATACGACTGCCATTAGGTATTTCCTCCTATCGGTTGTTCCCTCCACCCCGATCATTTCTTACCGCAGCCCCTGATTCCTCCGGGGCACCAGCGGGAAGATCACCGGATGTGTGTGGTGAGCGTGCGTTCGTTGAAATTTCACACGCTAGAGTATTATACCAAAACATTCATCTGATTGCAAGTAGTTATGGCAGATTTTTTGAGAAAATTACGTCTTTCAGAGCCATGTTTTTCGCGTCTTTGCAGGGCGGTTGGGGTGCTCCGGAAGCTCTACCAGGATGACGTCTTCGCCGAAACGCCGCACGCAATCCCAGGGAATAACCACATCATCTTCCCTCCCGAAAAGTCCGAAGCACTTTCCCGTCCCCGGCACCACCAGGGCCGCAATCTGCCCCCCAGGGAGGATCAGCTCCACGTCCTCTACAAAGCCAATGCGATCGCCGGTGCATAGGTCGATGACCTCTTTGCACCGTAAGTCTGTGATCCTGCACTGCATGGCCAGCGCCCCCTTTCGCATCAGTGTATGCTTTCAGGCGGCAAAATAGCCCTCTCAGTCCTGCCATGGCTTCCTGCGGCCGCGCACTGGGCCGTGCGGTACGCAGTAGGTATGGATT
>CALWWH010000153.1 GCA_944385195.1 uncultured Oscillospiraceae bacterium
CGCGCCTGCACGAGAACGCCTGCGAGACCTTTGCGGCCCGGCCCTGGATCTGGGGGAGCTTTGTGTGGAACATGTTCGACTTTGGCAGCTCCTTCCGCCGGGAGGGCGGCACCAGAGGCCGCAACAATAAGGGCCTGGTGACCATGGACCGGAAGGTCAAGAAGGACGCATACTACGTCTACAAGGCCTGGCTGAGCCCGGAGCCCTTCGTGCACATCGACGGGCGGCGGTACTTTGCCCGGCCCGGAGCCCAGACCACCATCCGCATCCACAGCAACCAGAGCGAGGTCTCGCTCTATGCCGGCGGCCAGCTGGTGGGCACCCAGACCGGGGCGCACGTGTTTGTGTTTGAGAACGTGCCCCTGAGCCGGGAGGGGACGGTTTTGACCGCCCGGGCGGGGGACTGCACCGACACCATCACGCTCTGGGCCGTGGAGGAAAAGCCGGCGCAGTTTACCTTCCCGGACTTTCAGCGGGCGCAAAACGCGCGCAACTGGTTTGAGAGTCTGGAGGAGGTGGCAGGGACCCTGGAGACCAGGCCCGGCTATTACTCGGTCCACGACACCATGGGCCAGATCAAGGCCAACCCCGTGACGAGGGATATTTTCATGGACTGCCTGACCGCGGGGTTAGAGCGCAGCCTGTCCCCGGAACGGGTCATGGTGGGCGATGAGAGCGTCACGGTGGCCGATGCCATGTCCGTGGGGATGCTGGCCCACTTCCTGGGCCGGAAAAAGGAGACCATCCTCCGCAAACTCCACGCCGCCCTCTCCCAGGTCGAGAAAACAAACTAAAAGGCAGCCTTCGGGCTATGCTTCCCGGCGCAGAATGCCGACAAAGGGCATAATCAACATGTTTAATTTATAAGCACCTTAACTAGCGTGATTTGCTGTTTTTTCCACGGTAAATCATGCTAGTTACGGTAAATCATGCTAGTATTTTGTTTTGCTCTCCGTCTCTCAAGAAGCAAACGTCCGCTTTTTCCGACCTTGGGAACCTCCGGTTTTCGGACCATACTAAATAGAAATTCTGCCAAAAGCACGAAATCGTTCTATTTCCGCCCCGATTATTCTAACGCAAAACAAACAAAAAATGCTATACTAAACTCAGAAAATTTGTAACAGGAGGATAATTTGATTCGGCGAGTATCAGAAAATGACCAGGATGCTCGATATTGACCAGTGTGGGACCCAGATATAGCAACAACATATTTTGTGGCTGTAGCAACGGCACAAAATGCATTTCATTCATCCTACCAAGGAGGGTACAATGAGAACGAACATTTTTAACGAGATGACCGCTCGCGAGATTGAAACTTATCTTGCCAGCGGTAAAGACGCAATTTTCATCGCAATTGGCTCTACCGGCGCGCACGGCAATCTGCCCGTAAACGCAGACACAGTTATGGCTGAGGGTCTTGCCACTGTGCTGGCCGAGAAAAGCGGCGCGCTGGTGCTGACCGGCCTGCCCTACTTCTACCCCGGCGAGGCAGTCATCAGCAGCGCTACTGTGTATACCAGCCTGCGTGATGGGTATGAGTATCTCTGGAAGATCATGTCCTCTCTGATCCACCAGGGCTTTAAGAAGCTATTTGTTGTCCCCAGCCATGAGAACATCGCCATTATGCTCCGTGCGTTTACCCGCGATTTCTTCGAAGCGACCCACTATCACCCGATCGTGATCGATCTGATGAGCGTCCTCTCCGGCGCCGTGAAGCACGACCGAAAGGCCGGCATGTCCAACCGCGCCCAGTATGAGATGGAGGCCAAAAAGAGACTGCAGGCCGCGCTGCCGTATCCCGATTCCTACGAGCGCCTGATCTGCGGAGCCTATAAGATCATGGGCAAGGAAAACCAGCTGATCGTCGATCCCGAGGTGAAAAACTCCCTGGCCACCCCGCTGGACCCGGAGGTCGCCAATCTCGTCGATCGCGCCAAGAGATTTGGCGGTACGGCTGCCGAGATGTACGATGACCCCAGCAAGATCACCACCGGCATCGCGTTTACTTCCATCGAAGAGAGAGACCAGGTCTGTGCCGAATACGAAAAGAAACTGAGAGATACGGTTGACGCCATTGACGTAGACCTTCTGCTGAAGGTTGTCGGCGACTACCAGGAGTACGCTCTGGGTGTCTGTGAGGTATTCCCGCGCTTTAACAAGCTGGCGGAAAACCGCTGAGCAGAAAGGAGAGAGCATAATGAGAACGCATATCTATAATAAAATGACCGCACAGGAGATCGAGGATTACCTCGCCTCCGGAAGAGATACCGTCGTCATTGCTGCCGGCCCGACCGAAATCCATGGAGAATCCCCCCTGGATATCGAAAACGCTTTTGCGCAGCTGCAGGCCGTGAGCATTGCAGAAGCAATCGATGCGGTTGCTGTCATCAACCTGCCCTATATCTATCCGGGCGGCACTGCCATCGGCAGAGGCACCGTGTGGACCACCGAGCTGCAGAACTATGACTTTGCCTTCCAGTTCTGCAAGTCCCTTGTGGATCAGGGCTTCCGGAAGATTCTGATCGTTCCGGGCCATGGTGCTTATTGGCTTCCCTTCTTCATCCGCGACTTCTTTGACAAGACCCACATCCTCCCGGTTCAGGTTCGCTCCAGCGCCAAGATGCCGGCCGACGCTGTGGGCGGCGTGACGGCCATGGACAAGTTCCTAGACTCTGCGGCTATGATCAAGATCAAGCAGCAGCTTAAGAACCTCCGGATCGATCCCAATGCGACCGCTCAGAGAGGTGAGGTTTTGGAGAATGATCCGGTTCTGGCGGATTTTGCCGATATCGTCAGACCCTTCGGCGGCGTAGCTGCTCTTGCATTCAAGGACAGACGCCAGCACGGCGGCGGCTATGTCTATAAGAGCTTAGAAGAGGCGATGGAAATCGCCGAGATGGCCATCAAGGCCAGCGCCGAGGGAGCAGAAAGTGCCGACTTCGGCGGCCTCTGCGAGGCGCTGGACGCGTATCAGGCTTACGCTGCTAAAATTGCCGAGAAGAATCCCAGATTCAACAATCTTTGATTGCTGATCTACGTTTAGCTAGGAGGTTTGTATGAGAAACCACGTTTTGAGTAAGATGACCGGTGACGAGGTTGAAGCATATCTGGATCGCGGTGGGGATACCATCTTTATTGCAGTCGGTGTTGTGGAGTGTCACGGTACGCTGCCCGTTGACTGCGAAACAATCGGTCCGGAGGCATACGCCGTCGCCCTGGCAGAAAAGTATGACGCCGTCGCCATGATCGACCTGCCCTTCTTCTATGCTGGCGGCACCGTCATCAGCAACGCCACGGTACACCTGTCCGTTCAGAACAGCATCCAGTGGCTGACCCAGATTTGCCGTTCTCTGGTCGACCAGGGCTTCAAAAAGCTGATTCTCATCAGCGGCCACGGCCCTGCCGCCATCAGCATCAATGCCTTTGCCAGAGATTTCTATGAGAAGTACCACATTCACCCCGTGCACATCAGCAGCATGTCCTTCCAGATGAAGGCATTCGGCGGCGACTTTACGAATATGCCCGAGCAGGCACAGTACATCACCTATGGCCAGTATAAGTACATGGGCCAGATGGACTATATCCCGATCGTCCCCGATGCGCCGGAAGGCAGACTCCCGCGGAAGGAAGTTGAGCCTGAGCTCGCCGCCTTCCAGAAGGCAATGCGGGCCGTTGGCGGTACCGTGACCAGCATTATGTACTCCGATCCGGCCGAGCACGGCGGCGGCATCGTGGTTCGCAGTGAAGAAGAGCGCGAGGAAATCTGCGCCAAGGGCGAGAAGGCCTTCCTCGAAGTGATCGACAAAGTCGATCTCACGGAGCTGCTGAAGGCCCTGGGCGACTATCAGGACTACACCCAGCGCCTGCTGGAAAAGTATCCGCGCCTGAATAAGCTCCACGTCTCCACCAACTGCGGAATCATGTAACGGGCCTTTCACAGGCACCAGCCCGCATCAAAAATAACGGGCGGCTTTGCCGTCAGGGTGCGGCTGTGATGTCAAAACAGAATGAGAGGGCCAAGGCATGATGTGCCTTGGCCCTCTCATTTTTGTATATCCTGTGTTTTTGGTCCATCGCAAAAATCCCCTCAATGTAAAGCGATAACACACGCAGGGGGCAAGCGACGATCTGGAAGAATACGAACGATGTTGATACTGCCACTCAGGGATCAGCTTCTGACCCAGAGCGTTGTGAAGGTACTTTTCTAAATTCCTGATGCATCAGACCTTATTCTTACAAATTAGATAGGGCATTTAAGTATTTCTGCATAAATTCTTCCCTTCGATTCGAGTGATATTGCGTAATAAAACGCGGATGTTCTAACGGGATGATGACTTTAAATAAGTTCGTAATTTCATTGAGCCGGGATAAGAATCTATAGTTTTCTCCACTTCCAATACAATAACAAACCGAGGTGTCAATGCCAAAGGCAATTTGGCTTTGTATGCTGCGAACAATAAAGGGAACCAGTGACTGTTGCAGCTGTTTGTTTTCGTAGTAGTTGCAGTTTACTTCATGCCCCTTTGAATTGGTCTTAACTATGCCGAGAGGACAAACAAAATTCATATAGAAATCTGCATAAAACTTCCGGCAACCCCCATATTGCTCCATAACATCAAATAGAAAACCGGACGATGCCTTGTTAATATAGAACTTGTCAATTAAAATTCCTGTTTCCTTTTGAAGATGTTGCGCCTCTTCAAAAGGAACTCCTATGACCGATGAACCGCGGCGCGCAGGCGAACTACCAAGTATGATGCGGCGTGTATGTGTGTCATGATAGTATTTTTCATAAAACGCCTTCGTTACTTTCTCAACTTGTTCTCTTTGCGCACCTGCAAATGGATTCCTTATTTTAAATCCGGCTGGCAAATCAAGACTCTCATTTGCCAAATCAGCATTAAATTTCAGTACTTTTTCGCAAAAAGTTACATTTTCCTTCATTTGTCATACCTTTTTTACCCTTTGATTCTATTTTACCGGCCCGCTTTCTATCGTTTTAAAGTTTGTACGTCTGCTCGCCCAGCGCCCTGCCCACCCCAGGCAGGGCGCACAGCCTCATTTTTTTATTTCCGCTTTTTGCGAGTGCACACCGTATTTCTCCCGGTAGGCGCTGGGCGTCAAGTGGAATTCCTTTTCAAAGAGCTGATAAAAATGCGACAGCGTCAGAATCCCCACCTCGGCAGCTATCTCGATGATGCTCCGCTCGGTGCCGCACAGCAGCGCCGCCGCCATGAGAATGCGATGGTGGTTGCGGAAACGTGTAAAGCTCATGCCAAACTCCTGCCGGATGGTCGTCGAGAGATAGGAAGGGGCATAGCCAAACTGTTTTGCCGTTTCCTCCAGGGTCACGGCGGCGCAGTTGCTCTGGATATAGCGCGATATCTGATCTAGCTGGGCATCGATGCCCAGCTTTGCAGGTCTGGACTGCTGCAAGAGGGTGCTGTCGGCCTCGGTAAAAAACAGCAGCAAAAGCAGCTCCGTCGACTGGTCGCTGTGGGCGCTGGGGTCAAAATAGCTGCAAAGCATCAGCTTGCCATAGATATCTGTGGTACTCTCCACCCCAAAATCGATGAGCAGGTAGTCTGAGGGCGCATGTTTCTGAAACATCGGCCCCACCATTTGCAGGGGACTGATGCGCTGATAGAACTTGGGGATCAGCATCTTCTCGTCGATGAAAATGCTCACGGCAATATCTTCATGGCCGCAGGTATGGATCTTGTGATACACTCCGCCCGTCAAAATGAGCAGGGTTCCCGGTTTCTGGATCACAACCGCCCCGTTGACCTCGTGGGTCAGGCTTCCCTCCAAAACATAGATCGCCTCATAGTATTCCTGAAAATGTGCAGGATTCTCATTGAGCCGGCCGTTTTTTGCAATATAAAACGGGATTTCCTCTATCAAACCATTGTTGGGGTTGGCCGCATTGAAGGGCGGGCGTACACTATACATACTGGTACTGTTGAAATCTCAGATTTCTTTGCTGGATATTCCAACTTTTTTCTCTTTGCTATAACCCACAACCAGGCCGGGCACCTCATCCCTCCGGTACTGGTGGAGATACTCTGTCAGATCCGAAAAATTCATATACACGCCCCATTCATGTCCTAAATGTAAAATTGATCTCGCACAAATCATACCATATTCGTGCAGAAATATCTATTGTCTGTTGTAGTATCAAAGAATCGAGGAAATACAACTAGAAATTCAGGAAGCATTTTACGCAGCGGGTCACTATAATGAAATCATCCTAAATAATGCGAAAGGACTGACCCACATGAAACGTATCCTCTCCATTCTCCTGGCGATGCTGTTGCTCGTCTCCCTGGCCGCCTGCACACAGGCGCCTGCCGAGACGCCCACAGACACCCCCCCTGCCGAAACGGACAGCCCCGCTGACGAAGCTGCGGACGAGCCCGCTGACGAAGCTGTCGACGTGCCCCCTGACGAAGCTGTCGACGAGCCCGCTGAGGAAACCCCTGCCGAGCCCGCGGCCCCCGGCACCCCCACGCTGCCTCTGACCACTGAGGACGTCACCTTCCATGTCTGGACCGCCACCAGCGTCTCCGGACTGCCCATCACCAGCTACAACGAGAACGAGGCCTGGAAGGAAGTTGCCAACCGCACCGGCGTCAACATCGACTGGGAGCACGCGCCCCAGTCCGGCGCTGCGGAGCACTTTAACCTGTCCATCGTCTCCGGCGACTACGCAGACGCCTATCTGAGCGGACTCTGGACCGGCTCCATGGACTACTACGTCGAGGAAGAGATCGTCGCCGATCTGACCGACCTGATCCCGACGCTGGCCCCCAACTACTATGCCGCTCTGACCTCCGACCCTCAGGGTTATCTGGCTGCTCTGACTGACAGCGGCCGCCTGGTTTCTTTCTGCGAGGTCGCCCAGAGCTTGCAGACCCCCTACGTCGGCCCGTTCATCCGTCAGGATTTCCTGGACAAGGTCGGCAAGGAAGTGCCCGAGACCTATGACGAGCTCTACGATGTGCTCTGCGCGTTCCGCGATGAACTGGGCCTGGAGGCTCCCATTGCCATCACTCCCGTGGGTGTCGACGACTGGCTCTTTGCCGGTCTGGGCACAGTCTACGCCACCTGGTTTAACGAGGAGTTCTATCAGGTCGACGGCCAGATGACCTATGGCCCTGCCACGGAGAACTTCCGCGAGGGCGTCGAGATGCTCTCTAAGTGGTACGCCGAGGGACTGGTTGATCCCGAGTTTTACGGCCGCGGCTTTGACTCCGCTTCCGCCGACTCTGAGCTCATGTGCCAGGACTTCATCGGCTGCGGCCGCATTATGTACTCCGGCGCTGCGCTCTGCGAGAACATTGCCGAGAATCCCGACTATAAGCTGACCGCCATGCGCGCCATCGTGAAGAACAAGGGCGACTCCGTGCCCTTCATCCTGGGCGGCGGCGCAGGCACCCGCACGGCCACCGTCTCCGGCACTCTGGACGGCAGCTCCACAGACTGCGAGGACC
>CALWWH010000154.1 GCA_944385195.1 uncultured Oscillospiraceae bacterium
GTCTGGGCCCTCTGACGCCGGAGAACGGGCTGCTGGCCTGCCGTGGACGGGTCAGCTGTGCCGAATTGGGCGGCGAGGCCATCACCCATGCGGTGGTGCAGGGGGCAAGCCCCTGGCAGCTTCAGCAAAACGTATCCATTTTGGGTAAGCAGTTTGAAACAGCGCTCTTCGACGGTGCGCGCTACGCCATTGCCTTTGACCCCTCAGAAGCCTTCCCGCTGCCGGGAGCATTCTGCCTGTGCAGCATCGAGCGCATCGACGGAATGTGGTATGTGATCGTCAAAGACGGCGGACAGTCAACCCCATCTTACGCCCCATAGCCGCTCTGAATCCGGGCAGCCCATGCCTCCGGGCCCCTGGCCGATGCGGGAACAACTATAGCGGGGAAAGCGCCGGCTTAGCCGGCGCTTTCCCCGCTATATGGGCGGGTGTATTTATGTTCTCACCCCAGGACGTAGACGGTACAGTTACGGCGGCCAAAGGCGTAGCACTCCTCCAGGGTATCGAAGAACAGGTCGACGATGTTGCCCTTGACTGCGCCGCCGGTGTCCTCGGCAATGCAATAGCCGTAAATGTACTCCCCGTCATCCGTGACGATGTACAGGGCGGTGCCCAGAGGGATGACCTTCGGGTCGACAGCCACCGTACCAACCCGGGCAATGTTGCCGGAGGCGTTGTGTTTCTCGGCAAAGCCGTCGGTGGTGTAGGCCGTAGCGCTGCAGGCCAGGACCTGGGTGTAGGTATAGGTCTGGCCGCTGGCAGTGGTCAGGACACCGCCGGTGGTACTGCTGACTGGAGAGCTGTTTTGATAAGACGTGTCTGGTTTGGAGCTGGTGTTGGGTGTGCCGGGCTTTGCAGCGTTGAGCTTGATGGTCTCCAGCGTCTTGCTGCCCTCCATGACCGCGTGGGAGACGCCTTTGCGGACAACACGGGCCACAGGCTCAACAATCGTCTCAACCTGTTCGCTCTTATCGATGAGAAAGCCGTCCTCAAAAGTGAGCATTGTGGTCGTCCGCTGTAACCCATCGCTGCCCTCGGCGTCCACGACGATCTCATCAGCCCCCAGCGTGGTGTCTACGGTCTCGATGACCTCCATAGGCAGAACTTCATCCCTCTGTTGGTACTGGTACTCCATCCGCACCAGAGTAATGGCCATGCCCTCTTCCAGGGGTGTCTCGGCGGAAGGATCCAGACGGTCATCCTCGTCGTAGCGGATACCCAATTGCTCCAGTGCCTGACCGACGGTCTGCTCATAGCCGGTAAAGCTCTGCGTCTCACCGCCGGCGGTAATGGTAACGGTCGCACTGCGGCGGATGGTCAGGTCGGTGCCATCTTCCGTCTGATTGATCTCCACCGTGTCGCCCGCCCCCAGATCGATGCCTGCCGCCGCCAGAACGGCTTTGGGGTCGGTCGTCTCGGATTCGATGCTGTGGCGCAGGGCGCCGTCTGTAATCTCAAAGCGGTAAGTCGGTACAGCCTCCGGCTGCATGACAATCACCAACACCAGCGTCAGCGCCAGCGCCGCCAGAAGCCCGCAGGCCAGCGGCAGGAGCCAATTGCGTTTGTTTGTAATCGGCATATGTAGTTCCTCCGTTTAAAGGTTACATTCTGTAATCGATTGCAAGTGCATTATATCCGAAAAGTACCGCCTTGTCAAGTAATTCGCAGAACTTCCTGAAATTCCACAAAAAAATCCAGATATTATGTCAATCCGACAGGGCGTAAAATCCGCTGTTGACAAGCGCTTGAATTCGTGCTATGATTCATCTGTTAAATTGGCGAAGAAGGGACTTGCACCGCAGATTCGGCCTCAGAGAGGGCGCCTCACCGGCTGAAAGGGCGTTCGGTATGGCTGTGGTGCTGACCAGCCCGGAGCTGCCTCTGACCAAGGAGGACGTCCGCCCCGCGTTAAGGGGTCAACGAGCGGCGCTGCACATTCTGCGGCGCAAGCAGGGTGGAACCGTGGAGTTTTTGTGACCCCACCCCTGTACCACACAGGGGTGGGGTTTTTGTATCCCCTGTCCCCAAGTATAAGGAGGAATTTCCCATGAGCGAAGAGAACCTGTACACCTTTGAAAACCCCGAATACCGCAGCACCTATTGGCATACCTGTTCCCATGTTCTGGCTCAGGCCATGAAGCGTCTGCACCCTGAGGTCAAGCTGGCCATTGGCCCGAGCATCGACAACGGCTTTTACTATGACTTCGACACCCCCGCCCCCTTCTCCGAGTCGCAGTTGGAGGAACTGGAGGCCGAGATGCGCAAGATCTGCAAGGAAAAGCTCAAGCTCGAGCGCTTTGAGCTGCCCCGCGAGGAGGCAGTCAAATTTATGGAGCAGAAGCAGGAGCCCTACAAGGTCGAGCTCATCAACGATCTGCCTGAGGACGCTGTCATCTCCTTCTATCGGCAGGGCGAATTTACCGACCTCTGTGCCGGCCCGCATCTGGACTCCACTGGCCGTATTAAGGGCAACGGCATCAAGCTCACCGCCTGCAACGCCGCTTATTGGCGCGGCGACAGCAGCCGCCAAACCCTACAGCGCATCTACGGCGTCGCCTTCCCCAAGAAGGAAGAGCTGGACGAGTACCTGGCCAAGATCGAGGAGGCCAAAAAGCGCGACCACCGCAAGCTGGGCAAGGAGCTGGGCCTGTTCATGCTCCGGGACGAGGGGCCGGGCTTCCCCTTCTTCCTGCCCAAGGGCATGGTCCTGAAGAACACCCTGCTGGATTATTGGCGGCAGGTGCACAAGAAGTACGGCTATGTGGAGATCTCCACCCCCATCATCCTCAACCGCCAGCTGTGGGAGCGTTCCGGCCACTGGGACCATTACAAGCAGAACATGTACACCACCGTCATCGACGATGAGGACTACGCCATCAAGCCCATGAACTGCCCCGGCGGCATGCTGGTCTACTCCAGCGAGCCCCACTCCTACCGGGACCTCCCCCTGCGGGTGGGAGAGATCGGCCTGGTCCACCGCCACGAGCTGTCGGGCGCCCTGCACGGCCTGTTCCGGGTGCGCTGCTTCAGCCAGGACGACGCCCACGTGTTCATGACCCGGGAGCAGATGAAGGACGTGATTCAGGAAACTGTACGCCTGTTTGACGAGGTGTATTCCACCTTTGGCCTGAGCTATACCATCGAGCTGTCCACCATGCCAGAAGATCACATCGGCACCGTGGAGGAGTGGGAGCGCAACCAGGACATCCTGAAAAACGCCATCACCGACATGGGTAAGGACTTTGTCATCAACGAGGGAGACGGCGCCTTCTACGGGCCCAAGCTGGACTTCCACCTGGCCGACTCCCTGGGCCGCACCTGGCAGTGCGGCACCATTCAGCTGGACAGCCAGCTGCCGGAGCGCTTTGAGCTGGAATACGTCGGCGAGGATGGCCAGAAGCACCGCCCCGTCATGATTCACCGGGTGGTGCTGGGCTCCATCGAACGCTTCATCGGCGTCATCACCGAGCACTTTGCCGGCGCCTTCCCCACCTGGCTGGCCCCTGTGCAGGTGAAAATCCTGCCCGTTACCGACCGCGCCGCCGCATACGCCGACGATCTGTCCGCTAAGTTGGACGCCATGGGCTTCCGCCCCGAGGTCGACCACCGCAACGAAAAAATCGGACGCAAGATCCGCGATGCGCAAATGGAGAAGGTCCCCTATATGCTGGTTGTCGGCGACCGCGATATGGAGGCCGGCACCGTCTCTCCGCGTCACCACAGCGAGGGCGACCTAGGCGCCATGCGCTTCGAGGACTTCGCCGCTCTGCTCAAAGACGTCGTGGATACCAAGGCCAGAAAGTAAACAGACACAGCAGGGACTGCTGGCAAAAACCTGCTGCTTAAGCCTGCCCAACAAAAGCGGCTGGATTACCGATACCTGGTAATCCAGCCGCTTTTCCCACTATTGAGTATCAAATGGGTTCATGCTTTGCCTTTTTTGCCGCGTTTGCCGTCAGCAGGAGCACCTTGTCGTGCTTCTCGTGGGTCCACATCCCCTGCTCTTCCATCGGGGTGCGCCAGACGCCGTTGTGCGGACGGGCATCTGCATCGATGAGGGTATAGACGCCGGTCTCGGGGTTAAACCACTGGGCGGTGTAGCTCTTGCAGCTCAGGCCTTTGATGGTCGCGGAGGCAAACTCCCAGGGGCCGAAGTAGCCGACCACGGTGGTCATCTGGTCATTGGCGGTGAACAGGCCCATCTTCCGGCCCATCCTGCCGCCCTCTATGAGGCCCCCAATGGGTTTGAGCTCCCACCAGCCGGCCTTCTCATAAAACTCGCGCATCAGCGTCAACTGCCCGGCGGCAGGCAGCTCCAGGCCATCCCACCAGGCCATATCCCCCCAGCCGATCCCGCCGACGCCAGCCTCCCATTGCAGCTCCCAGACGCCGTTACAGCCATAGGTATAGCCGCAGCCGCCGGTCTGCATACACAGCCACGCAACGTAGCGTACCATGTCGGGCGTGATGACGCGGCTGAAATGCTCGTTAGAGGTCGCGCCCTCATAGAGGCTCTCGCCCTCGACAATGGGATAGCCGGGGTGTTTCTGCACCCACTCAGAATACATCGTTGGATAGAAGTCAAAATCACCGTGCGCCCCTTGGGTCAGGGCAAAGTCATACCAGTTCTCTCCGATATATAGGTCTAGAAATGGGCGGGCAGACGCCTGATGGAAGGTAGTCAAATGGTTGTAGGGGTCCCATTTCTCGGTTTCCAGGGCCACCTGACGCCAGTCGTCAATCAGCTGGTCGAAATCGTTGGAGAAGTAGCCCGGCAGCTCTCCGCCGAGGGTCCAGATCACCGGATAAGCGCCGTAGCGAGCCACCAGATACTTCGCCAGGAGGACGAAATGCTCCCGCCCGCTGGCGGTGATGGCGTTGTTCCAGCTGAAGCCCACAGCGTTGACCAGGCCCGCGTCCGCGATGTACTGCATCTTCAGATCGGGATTGCGCTGGAGAAAGTCAATATTCGGCAGATATCCGTGCTCTGTCTCGATCAGATACTGGTCATAGCGGCCAAACATCCGAAAATCCTCCGGGCCGTCGCGGAGGTTGCTCTCATAGATGGTGAATTTCTGCGCCACGCGCCGGTCGACGCAGGCTTTGAACTGGCTTTCGTATTTCGGGCAGTTGGACTCGTCCCAGCGCTCCTCCGTGACAAAGGTCCAGTGGGTGTCGCCCAGCCAGAAAAACGGCGTACCGTCGTCGTAGACCAGATAACGGCCCTGAGGCCCCTTGCGCAAAAAGCCGTGCCGATAGATGTCCAGCTCCCCGTCGTAGGCAACGCAGCAGATGCTGCCCTCGGAACTAAAATCCGGGTTGCCGTCACTGGCACAGGTGCTGTAGCGCCACTGGCCTACAGCCGTCAGCGCTGCGCGGATGCGCCAGGTCCCGCCTCCGTCCCAGAACCCAAGCACCCTCAGGATCTCTCCCTCAGGCCCGGTGAAAACGGCCGTTACATCCACGTTCAAAAAGGGATTTTCATAGGCCCTGTCGCTGTGCAGATCCAGAGTAAAGGCTTTCCATTGCTGTTGGATCATTGTTGTCGCTCCTTTTCTTTTAGTAAAATCATTGAACTGTTTACTTCAAATCATTCTTTTATTTAGTATACGATATGCTTTACGCAAAAACAAGCCGGCAGCTTTGACAGATTTTAACGCCCTGTTTTGTGCAGAAAGACAGAGCCGGCCCTGGGCTGCTTAGCTGTCTTGACAGATCCATGATTCAGACATAGAATAAACCGTAAACGAGTCACCGCTTTCGATATATATATTGGGAAACCGTCCCAGGGATTGAAGCAGTGAATGCAACACGAAAGGAGACGGGGGCAAATGCGTATCCTCGTAGTGGAAGACCAGCCCGAGATGAACGCGCTGCTGGTCAAACAGCTCAAGGCAGCAAAGTACAGTGTGGACAGCTGCCTGACCGGCACCGATGCGCTGGAGTATCTGGCGGGCGGTGAGTACGACGCGGTGGTGCTGGACATCATGCTGCCGGGGGTAGATGGCCTGGAGGTGCTGCGCCGGCGCCGCGCCGCCGGGGACAAGACGCCGGTGCTGCTGCTCACGGCGCGGGACGGGATAGACGACCGGGTCCGCGGCCTGGACAGCGGCGCCGACGATTATCTGGTCAAGCCCTTTGCCCTACAGGAATTACTGGCGCGGCTGCGGGTGCTGATCCGCCGCCGCGCCGACCAGGTCAGCGACGTCATCACAGTGGGAGGCCTGCAAGTGGACTGCATCGCCCGCACAGCCTCCCGGGGCGGGCAAGGCATCGCCCTGTCGGCCAAGGAATTCTCCGTGCTGGAATACCTCGCCCGCAACGCCGGGGTCGTGCTCTCCCGGGAGCGGATCAGCCAGGGCGTCTGGAACTATGACTACGAGGGCGGCTCCAACGTAGTGGATGTCTACATCCGGTATCTGCGCAAAAAGATCGACGAAGGGCACGAGCGTAAACTGATCCACACCGTGCGCGGGGTGGGCTATGTCCTGCGGGAGGAAGTATGAAGCGTGTATCCATTACTATGCGGGTCACGCTGCTCTACGTGGTATTCATGATCCTGCTGGCAGGGCTGTCGCTGGGGTTTCTGTTTCACGCCGGGGCTCAGTCGGCGCGGCAGGCGACGTTGGAGCGGATGCAGACCATGGCCGAGGACAGCCGCAAGGAGCTGGAGGCCAGCGATGGCGAGCTGGAAATCGATCGTGACCTCGAGGCCTTCGACGACGGAGTCTATCTCTCTTTATACGACACGGCAGGGGTGCCGCTCTACGGTTTCGTGCCCCGGGACTTTGACAACTCAGTCATTTTCGACAATGCCTCGCTGCGTCCGGTGGAAAGCAGCGGCCGGCAATGGTATCTCTACGACAGGCAGCTCCTGGTGGAGGACTACGGCCCCGTGTGGGTCCGAACCATCGCGGCGGCCGATGCCGTGGATTCCACCCTGAGCACCCTATGGCGGGCAGCGTTGCTGGTGCTTCCGGTATTTGTGGCGCTGGCGGCGGTATGCGGGTATCTGCTCACCCGGAGGGCCTTCGCCCCGGTGCGCCAGATCGCCCAGACCGCCCGCGAAATCGGCGCAGGAGACGATCTGTCCCGCCGCATCGGGCTGAGCGGCCGTAGGGACGAGATCTATACCTTGGCCGCCGAATTTGACGCGATGTTCGCCCGGTTGGAGGAGGCGTTCGACCGGGAAAAACAGTTCACCGATGACGCCTCCCACGAGCTGCGCACCCCCACGGCGGTCATTTTGTCTCAGAGTGAGTACGTGCTGGAGCACACAAATCCGCAGGGACACACGCGCGCAGCCCTGGAGAGCATCCATGCCCAGGCGGCCCGGATGGCGGCTCTTCTGTCACAGCTGCTGCTGCTGGCCAGGGCCGACAAGGGCAGACAGCCCTTGCATTGGGAGACGGTGGACCTCAGCGAGCTGACCGCAATGGTGGCTCAGACCCAGGCGGAGCAGGCTGCGGCGCAGGACATCACGATACTGACCGATCTGGAACCCGGCGTGAACGTACAGGGAGACGAAACGCTACTCATACGGCTGCTCATCAACCTCACTGAAAATGCCATTCACTACGGCCGCCCCGGGGGACAGATCAAACTGACGCTGCGCCGGCAGGACGCACAGGCAGTGTGCTCCGTAGCAGATGACGGCATCGGCATCGCGCCGGAGCATCTGGACAAGATCTGGCAGCGGTTTTGGCAGGCAGACCCCGCCCGCAGCAGCGGCGGAGCCGGGTTGGGGCTGTCGATGGTGCAGTGGATCGCCAAGGCCCACGGCGGCCGGGTAACGGTGCAGAGCGAGCTGGGCAAAGGCAGTATTTTCACCTTTTGGATTCCCTGCGAAAAAAGTGAAAAACTTTAATGTGGTTTTAATCTTTCCCGGGTATACTGAAGACACAACAAAACAAACCACATCCAATTTCAAGGAGGAAATACACATGAAAAAATCTACCCTATCTTTCGTTGCCGCCGCGGCCTTCGCCGCGCTGCTCCTCACCGGCTGCTCCACAGCCACGGGTCCGAATTCTTCCCGTCCTCAGTCCACCCCCGCTGCCAGCGAACCCGCCGCTACTGAGTCCGTCACTCCGCAGGATACCACCCCTGAGTCCGTCGCTCCGCAGGATGCCGTAGACGTAGCGCCTCAGACTTCTGCACAGGCTCCGGTGGCCGCCCCGGCAGGCCAGTCCACTGCTGGCATCGCCGGCAGCGCCAACCCCAACAGCGGCTATATCACCGAAGATGCCGCCAAGGCAGCCGCACTGGAGCACGCTGGTCTGGCAGAGGCCGATTTGGAGGCCCTGCGAGTCAGACTGGATTACGATGACGGCCGTGCGGTCTACGATGTGGAGTTTTTGCAGGGCGCCGCTGAGTATGACTACGAGATCGACGCCACTACCGGCGAGATTCTCTCCTACGACTACGACGCCGAGAACCTGACTACCCAGACGGCAACCGGCAGCGCTGTCACGGCAGAAGAGGCCAAGCAAATTGCACTCAACCACGCCGGAGTGGCCGAAAGCGATACCCGCGCCATGGAGATGGAAACCGACCGCGACCACGGCCGCACAGTGTACGAATTTTCCTGGAAGGTAGGCTTTACCGAGTATGATTATGAGATCGACGCCGACACCGGCGCCATCCTTAGCCACTCTGTGGAGCAGGACTAACCCCCACCTGGGAGCGCCCGCATTGGGCGCTCCTTTTTTGCTTGACAGTGCCGGACCAGGGGGCTAAGATAAAAACGGAAAAATTTTTTGTATGTCGATGAATGGATTTGCTCTCCTCAGTTCGTATTCCATATGAAAAGAACCCACAAGCCAAAGGAGGATCACAATGAAACGAACGATACTCATGATTGCCGCTACGGCCCTTGCCTGTACGGTGGGGGCAACCGGAGTCTGGGCCGCCAGAGCAGACCGATCTGCCATGCAGCATAGAAGCACTACAGCACAGTGTCTGTCTACCAATGGTCTCTGCGCTGACCACACCGGCCTGCACTATCCTGATGCCGACGGAGACGGCATCTGCGACTGGTGCGCCAGCGGCGACTGCCGCTATGATGCCAACGGAGACGGCGTCTGCGATTACGCCGGTTAGGGCCGGGGCGATCTCAATGCCGGCGGCAAGCACGGCGGCGGTCATCACAGCGGCTGGGGCTGCTGAGGGTAAAAAACGATGGGGGATTGCGATGCGCAGTGAAGAAGAGGTCAATCAGGCGGTGGAGCTGTATGCCGACACCGTGCGGCGCATCTGTCTGATGCACCTGAAGAATGACGCGGACACCGAAGATATTTTCCAAACGGTGTTCGTCAAATATCTGCTGCATACTGCGCCTTTCGCGTCTGCCGAACATGAGCGGGCCTGGATCATCCGGGTGACGATCAATGCCTGCAAAGATCTTCTGCGCAGCGTGTTCCGGCGGCGCACGGTGTCTCTGGAGGAGGCATCAGAGCTGTCCGCCCCGCCTGAGGAGCATCGGGCAGTGCTGCAAGCGGTGCAGGGGCTGCCCGCAGCCTACCGGAATGTGGTCTACCTGCACTACTACGAGGGGTACACCGCCCCTGAAATCGCCCAGATCCTGGGCAAAAACGTGAACACGATCTACACACGGCTGACCCGCGCCCGCGGGCTGCTGCGCCAGGCCCTGGGAGGTGATGACGATGCATGAGAAACTGCGTGCAGCGCTGGACAGCGTCCATGCTGAACCGGAGCTCAAGGCGGCAACCCGGGCGGCTGTTGCCCGGCGCATCCGGCAGCGGCCTGCCCGGGCGCTGCGTCTGGCTCCGGCAGTGTGTGCTGTGATGGTGATACTCGGCGGGCCATGGCTCTACTTTACTCCCACAGCCCACATCAGCATCGATATCAACCCCTCACTGGAGTTAGGGATAAACCGCTTTGACCGGGTCATCTCGGTGGAGGGCTGGAACGACGATGGCACCGCCCTGGCCGAGACCCTGGATGTGACGCATCTTTCCTACACCGATGCGGTGGAGCACATTCTCTCCTCCGACCCCGTCCAGACGCTGCTGGAAAGCGATGCGGCCGTGGAGATCGGCGTCTTCGGGGATAATGCGTCCCACTGCGCCCGGCTGCTGGCCGGGGTAGAGGCCTGTACCAACGGACGGCAGAATGCCCACTGCTACCAGGCTGGCAGCGAGGAGGTCGAGCAAGCCCACAACTGCGGCCTTTCCTATGGAAAATACCGCGCCTATCTGGAATTGGCAGCACTGGACCCCTCTGTCACCGTGGAGCAGGTGCAGGGTATGACCATGCGGCAGATTCGCGAGCGCATCGCAGCGCTCTCCGACAGCGCACCGGCCGCAGGTTCCGCCGAGACCCCGGTGTCCGGCAATCACCAAAACCAGCAAACGGGGCCGGGTCACCACGGAGCAGGACATCATGGAGAATAACTAAGCGCAGGGGCGCGCACGGCTGATATCCGTGTGCGCCCCTGCGCTTAGTTGTCCCACACAAACTCCGGCCTGTCCGCCAAAGGAAATACCTGCAAGCGGCTGCCGGTCATAGCATCCTCGGTCAGAGACACCGCGTGCAGGCAGCCGCTGTCGTAGGTGTGATAATAATACACACCCTCCTGCGCATCACAGCAGCAGGCGTAGATGGTCTCGTCGCAGCGGCCCTCGGAGGTCAGCACGCTGCCCCGCACCATCGAAACCGCATCCAGAATATGAAAAAACTGACTGACCTGGCCCTCGCGTTTGGGTGGAAAGGCCGCATTTTGCCGCAAAAAAGCTGCTTTCACAAAGCGGGACATGGGCGACGCGTCCCCCGGCAGCCCCAGGCCGCCCAACCCTTGGCCATAGACTGCCAGATCCAGCCCCGGACCGAAGGTGTTCGCCGGTGTGCGGGGTGAGAGGCTGCGGTAATTGTTGAGATTCATAAGCTGGTAGGGATAGGGCGGGTTGTTGGTCAGAACCCCCACGGTATCGTCATAAAAATGCAGTCCATCCGCCATGGGCTCCATGACAAATCCCCCGTCTTGCCCCGCCACCTGCCAGTGCAGCGGCGCCAGCGAATACTCCGGTGCAAAGGGGATGGCTGCCAGACGCACCGCTGCCAGCAGCGAGCGGGCCTGCGCCGCCGTGGCACAAGTTCCCAGCACCAGGGGAATCAGTTCGTACGGCGCCAGGTTCAGCGCCGCCGGGTCAGGCTCTTCAAAATACATCGCATTGCCCGGAAAGTACAGCCCCGCCATATACAGCCCCTTCTCGTTGAGGGCCTCGGCGTACAGCGGCGTATTCTGCGCCACGCAGGCCGCGCCGATCATTGCATAGTGTTGCAGCAGCGGCTGCCGGTGATGAAACGTGAATTCATACTCCCGGGGTGTGATGACCACCTCTTCTCCAAAATGGTATTCCAAATCGAGATTGCGGCCGTACAGCCCGCGATCCCAAAATGCAACGCTTGTGCACATAACACTGCCTCCTTGCCGCTTGACGTTTCTTACAGTATACCCGCTCCGCGGGCTCCAAACAAGCCCCAAATAAAATTGATACCTTTTGGGTCCATTCTCCATTCCGGTACGCTTGGCGCATGCCAACCGGCACAGGCTTCCCCGATCCCACGCAGGGGGCCATGCCCGGGCAGCGAAAACAGTGCCCCAGAGCCGGAGCGTATCCTCGTCAGAACAGATGGATTATGCGTTTATTGTCGTATATTCCCGTCGCACTCGCCAAAAATGCGGAATGGCTGTTGACAAATATGCAAAACACAGTATAATGAGCCTATCCTAAAACATTCCAAAGGAGTACCTATCAATGAAGAACCTCAAAAAGATCTTGGCGCTGGCCTGCGCCCTGGTCATGGTCCTGGCTCTGGTCGCCTGCTCCAGCAGTGACAGCATGACCATCGAAAGCGGCAAGCTCATCATGTCCACCAACGCATCCTTCCCTCCCTACGAAATGACCACCGATGACGGCGGCTACGAGGGCATCGACGTCGAAATCGCCGGCAAGATCGCCGAAAAGCTTGGCCTTGAGCTGGTCATCGACGATATGGACTTTGACTCCGCTCTGCTGGCTGTCCAGCAGAACAAGAGCGACATTGTCATGGCGGGCGTTACCGTCAATGACGACCGTTTGCTGGTCATGGACTTCTCCACCAGCTACGCCAAGGGCGAGCAGGTTGTCATTGTGAAGGAAGGCTCTGACGTCACCATGGATAACCTGGGCGAGCACATGATCGGCTGCCAGCGCGGCACCACCGGCTATATCTATGCCTCCTATCCCCCTGAGGACGGCGGCTACGGCGAGGATCATGTTGTGGCCTATGACAACGGCGCTTCCGCTGTGCAGGCCCTGATGAACGGCCAGGTTGACTGCGTCATCATCGACAACGCCCCCGCCGCGGAGTACGTCAAGGCCAATCCCGGCCTGACCCTGCTGGAGGGCACCTGGGTCGAGGAAGAGTACGCCATTGGTTTTAACAAGGGCAACACGGAGCTGTTCAACGCCGTCAACAAGGCGCTGGAGGAGCTGATCGCTGACGGCACCGTCCAGCAGATCATCGACAAGTACATTACGGCCAACTGAGTTTCTGAGAAAAAAGGGGCGGTTTTTTCACCGCCCTTTTTTCCTGTACCTTACTACATATAGAGAGGTGAGCTTGTGGAGAATTATCTGCTCTGGCAAGAGCTCATGCGCGACACTGCGACAATGGATCAGGTCTCGTGGTGGCAAGAGTTCTACGTATATTTTTATCAGGCCTTTATTGAGGGCGACCGCTGGATGCAATACCTCAGGGGCGTCGGCACAACGCTGGTGGTCACCGCCATGGCCCTGGTGCTGGGGATTGTGCTGGGCGTTCTCGTGGCCATGGTCCGCACGGCCCACGATCAGCAGCGGGCCGGCAAGCACAACCCCATCCTCGGTTTCTTCAACGGCATCTGTAAGGTCTATGTCACGGTCATCCGCGGCACCCCCATGATGGTCCAGCTGCTCATCATGGGCTTCGTCATCTTCTCCAGCAGCCGTTCCTACACCATGATCGGCGCGCTGACCCTGGGCATCAACTCCGGCGCCTACGTCGCGGAGATCATTCGCGGCGGGCTGATGTCCCTGGACCCCGGTCAGATGGAGGCCGGGCGCTCGCTGGGTCTGAGCTACGGCAAGACCATGCGCTTTATCGTCATCCCGCAGGCATTCAAGGCCATTCTGCCCAGC
This sequence comes from uncultured Oscillospiraceae bacterium, assembly GCA_944385195.1. GTDB lineage: Bacteria > Bacillota > Clostridia > Oscillospirales > Oscillospiraceae > RUG11142. The sequence continues at coordinate 13,185 of CALWWH010000154.1, forward strand.
TTGGGCAATGAGTTTATCATTTTGCTCAAAGATACCTCCCTGATCACCGTCATCGGAGGCAAGGAGCTAGTCCATGCTGCCCAGTCCATCTACGGGCGCACCTATGGGCAGATGTTCCCACTGATCGGTGTGGCATGCGTATACCTGGTGCTGGTGATGATCTTCACTTGGCTGGTGGGAATTCTCGAGAGGAGGCTGCGTCAGAGTGATCGACGTTAAAAATCTGTCTAAATCCTTCGGCGACCACATGGTGCTGGACAATCTTTCCGAGCACATCTACCCCGGCGAGAAAGTCGTCATCATCGGTCCCTCCGGCAGCGGCAAGTCCACCTTTCTGCGCTGTTTGAATCTGTTGGAGACGCCCACAACGGGCGTTATCACCTTCGACGGCGACGAGATCACAAACCCTAAGGTAGACATCAACCGGATTCGCCAGAAAATGGGCATGGGCTTCCAGCACGTTAACCTGTTCAACAACATGACCATCCGCAAGAACATTACCCTGGCCCCTGTCCAAACCGGGCTGATGACCAAGGACGAGGCCAACGAGGAGGCCACGCGGCTTCTCCAGCGAGTGGATCTGTTAGAGAAAGCCGACGCCTATCCCTCCCAGCTCTCCGGCGGCCAAAAGCAGCGCATCGCCATCGTCCGGGCCCTGGCCATGAAGCCGAAGGTTATGCTTTTCGACGAGCCCACGTCCGCGCTGGACCCAGAGATGGTCGGCGAGGTTCTGCAGGTCATGCGGGAGCTTGCCAACGACGGGATGACCATGGCAGTCGTCACCCATGAAATGGGCTTCGCCCGCGAGGTCGGCACCCGTATTCTGTTCATGGATGGCGGCAAAATCCTTGAGCAGAATACCCCGCAGGAGTTCTTCGCCCATCCCCAGGAACAGCGCACCATCGATTTTTTAAAGAGCGTTTTGTAACGGCAAAAGCAGCCCCCGACCGAGCGGTCGGGGGCTGCTTTGTACTTATGTAAGCTTTCAATCAGATCGCTTGCGCGGCGGTGATCAGGGCCATCTTGTAGACCTCGTCGGCATTGCAGCCGCGGGAAAGGTCGTTAATGGGGGCATTGAGGCCCAGCAGGATGGGGCCATAGGCCTCGAAACCGCCCAGCCGCTGGGCAATCTTGTAGCCGATGTTGCCGGCATTGATGTCGGGGAAGATGAAAGTGTTGGCATGGCCGGCGACCTTGCTGTCCTTGCACTTGGTCTGGGCAACCGTGGGAGAGACAGCGGCGTCAAATTGCAGCTCACCGTCGATGGCCAGCTCCGGGGCAGCGGCCATGGCCTTTTCGGCGGCGTTGCGGACCTTGTCCACGTCCTCGCCCTTGCCGGAGCCCTTGGTGGAATAGCTGAGGAAAGCGACCTTCGGGTCAATGCCGAACATGGCGGCGCACTTGGCGGTCTCCAGGCCGATCTCCACCAGCTGATCCTCGTTGGGGTCCAGGTTGATGGCACAGTCGCCCATGGCAAGCTTCTCCTGACCCTCGGCCGTCTGGCGGACCAGGATGAAGCAGGAGGAGACAATGGAGTTGCCTGGCTTGGTCTTGATGAGTTGCAGCGCGGGACGAACGGTGTCGGCGGTGGAGTAGGTTGCCCCGCCCAGGAGGCTGTCGGCCAGACCCATCTTCACCAGCATGGTGCCAAAATAGTTGCCCTTGGTCAAGGCAGCGGCGCACTGCTCCTCGGTCATCTTGCCCTTGCGGAGCTCCACCATCTTGGCGACCATCTCAGCCATAGCGGGATAAGTAGCGGGGTCGATGATCTCCAGCCCCTCGATGTCAAAGTTGCCAGCTGCGGCGGCGGCCTTGACCTCGTCGACGTTGCCGATCAGGATTGGGGTGACGCAGCCCTCGGCCTTCAGGCGGGCGGCAGCCTCAAGAATGCGGGGATCAGGGCCCTCGGTAAAGACGATCTTCTTCGGAGACTGCTGCAGCTTGGCGATGAGTTGATCAAACATAGGTAATGCCCTCCAGTTATGTGTTTGGTTGGTTTTGCCTACCCATTATACACCCATTCGACAGGAAGGGCAAGGGGTTGTGAGAAGTTTTTGACAGGCTTAGGTGCCATCCCTCAGGCCCAAAGCCCAGAGCTGCGATCGATTCCCCGCCGCGAGTGTAGCATTTCCGGCTGAATATGGATACGATGGTTTAGAGGGTGTACCGCGCGTTGGGGAACGGGATTGGCGGCGGAAGGCGGGCAGGGCCGGAGAATTCCCCTCTTCTATTTTCCTGCGAAATCTGCTATACTATATCTTAACGAACTATACCCTATTGGAGGTTCCCTATGGATGAGCGCATGTTCGACCTGTATCAACATCTGGAGTCCGTGCCCCAGCTGCGGCTGCTGCGGGATGAACCCATGCTATACCACACCACCTTCCGTACCGGCGGACCGGCGGCGATCTTTGTCCAGCCCAAGCTGTCCATTGCCCTGGAAAGCGTGCTGCGGTTGGCGCGCAACCGGGACATTGAGCCGGTGATCATCGGCGCAGGCAGCAACACTCTGGTCCCGGATGAGGGGTTGGACA
>CALWWH010000155.1 GCA_944385195.1 uncultured Oscillospiraceae bacterium
CTGTCCATAAACGCGATGATTTAAGGGTTTTTGCTTGTTTTCTTATCTCACCGCGCTTATTGGGTGGGGGCTTTGTGATGTGCAGAGGAGGTTTAGCGGTGCAGGCCAGCAAGTCAGGGCAGAGCGCCTGTGCTTTTTGAGCCGTGGCTGTGCCGGGCATGTACAGGATGCGCATGAGCTGCGAGTTTTCACGCGCCCCTGGGGACGTGTCCGAATCGAGCCCGGTAGAGGCGGTAGAAGTAGGTTGTATTGAAAAAGCCGTATTCCTGGGCCCGGGCTTTGACAGTTTTATCAGAGGTTTGCAGCTCCTGCTCAATGGCATCGAGACGAAAGTCGTTGCGCAGCGCCAAGAACGCTTTGCCTGTGTGCTGTGACAGCAGGGCGCTGAGGTATCCTTTGCTGTAGCCAAAGTGCCGGGCCACCTCTTCGCGGGTGCAGTCGCGGCAGTGGGTCTGGATATAGCGGGTGATTTCAGCGGCTTTGACGTTGGGGCGATAGGCGCATCCGACGGAGTCGGGGTGCAGTGCATACTCCTGTGCCAGCAGCGTCAGCAGACTGCGCAGATGGCAGCCTAACAAAACCTCCGACAGGGGAGAACGGGGAAAAAAGCACTCCATCAAGAAATCACAGATCATGCGGTGAAATTCCCGGGTGTTTGCCATGTGGAAGTAGAGATAGTTTGGCGTCCGTGTGCCGCCGAAGGCGGCTTCGGCGACGAAAGCCGACAGGGGACTCCCGCCCGGGAGCAGAGACTGAAGCACGGACTCCACCTCCCGTGGCAGGAGGATGATGTTGATCAGCAGATCCTGGGGGCCGATGCGGTCAATACTGTGATAGGTATGGGTGTCGTAGATGACCAGATCGCCGGGCTGCATTTCATAAGATGCGCTGCCGATGGTGTTGGTACAGCTGCCGCGGTAGAGGTAGTTGAGTTCAATGAAATCATGGCGGTGGCGGAAGGAGGGGGACTCGGGGTTGTGTACCGTCACGCGGAGATAGCTGCAGGCATTGCGTTGCCAATAATGCTCGGCACTGTCCCACTGCTCCTGGCTGCCGATGTTGTGCTCATATAGCACGACGCCGTCGGTTAGACTCTGAAAGGGCGGTTTGTCCTGTTGCAGACGATGGCCCTGGGAGGACTGTAGTCCTGCCCGCTGCTCGAGAAATTGATCTAATTGTTCCATGTCAGCCCCTCCTATATTAATGATTATACCACAAAGTATCGTCAATGTCTTTACTTTTTCGAAGAGATATGCTATAATGCGTCTAAATTGAACAGAGGTCTTCGGGGCGGGGTGCAATTCCCCACCGGCGGTAGAGTCCGCGAACGCTGCTTGCAGCGCCGAACCGGTGTGATTCCGGTACCGACAGTATAGTCTGGATGAGAGAAGACGGCAGTGCCTGGGAGGGTAGCTGCCTTTGTGCCGTCATGCGCCGGAGGTATCTCTGGGCGCATTTTTATTTTGAGGTGATTGTCATGTCAGAACTCCTTGCCAGCGCGAAAGAAAACGCGATCTTCCTGCTTACCTGTCTTGCCATTGCAGCAGGGCTGGTTATTGTGTCCGTGCTGGCGCAAAAATTCCTGTGTAAAGACCGAAAGCAGGTCTCGCACGCCCGACGGGTCTCTTTTGTCGCGATCTTTTCGGCCTCTGCGGCTGTGCTGATGCTCTTTGAAATTCCACTGTTTTTCACGCCGTCCTTTTACCAGTTGGACCTGAGCGAGATCCCGGTGCTGCTTTGTTCTTTCTATCTGGGCCCGGTGGCAGGTGTGGTATCTGAATTTGTAAAAATTGTTCTGAAGCTTCTGATCAAGGGCACTTCGACAGCTTTTGTAGGCGATTTTGCCAACTTCTGTGTGGGCTGTTCTTTGGTTCTTCCGGCGAGCATTATTTACCACGTCCATCGCACCAAGAGAAATGCCATCATCGGCATGACAGTTGGAACGCTGTTCCTGACAGTGTTCGGCAGCGCTTTTAATGCCGTATATCTGCTGCCCCGTTTTGCCGACCTGTATGGTATCAGCCTGGAGGCCATTGTGGCTATGGGGACTGAGGTCAATGCCAGCATTACATCCATTAACACCCTGGTGCTCTTCGCGGTTGTACCTTTCAATGTGCTCAAGGGAATCATCGTCTCTGTGGCGACCTTTCTTCTTTATAAGCGACTGGAAAAGCTCTTTTTCCTCAAGGCATAAAATACGGTTTTCTTCCAGAGCGATTTGTGGTATACTATCCCCAACAAGTAACAAGGAGGCAATACCCATGGTGAATATCGAACTGGTGCCGTGTCCAGATTGCGATGGTACCGGTGTCCTGGAATATGAGGAGGGTTGGTGTGTCTGGGCAGAATGCACTTGCTGCGGCGCCCGTACTGCGTTTTTAACCTTCACCAACGAGGAAGAGAAGACTAGGGCCGAGCGCGGCAGTGTAGACCTGTGGAACGCCCGCAAGGTCATCCATGCCCACCCCGGCGAATAAGCACTCCAAAGCGCCCGAACTGTGCGTAGGTTCGGGCGCTTATTTGATGCGGAAAAGTGGGAAACAGATTGAAGCTTCATTTGGACTGGCGTCCAATTTGATCGCCTGAAATTTGAACGTTGGGTTGATGCGCCAGCAAAAAAAATCTGCTATACTGGTAACGTCAAAAAAACTACCAGGAGGGAATACACATGGCGATCAACATCGTAACGACCAAATACGGCCAGATGAGCGGCATCATCGAAGAGGGTGTCCTCAATTTCAAGGGTGTGCCCTATGCAAAGCCCCCGGTGGGCGAGCTTCGCTGGAAGCCCCCCGTCGACCCGGAGCCCTGGGAGGGCGTCCGTGTCTGCGACACCTATGGCCCCCGTGCCGTTCAGCCCCCGCAGGGTGGTCTCGGGTTTGAGCCCTGGGGCAGCGACTTCTATTATATGGGTTACCCTGCCTACAGCGAGGATTGTCTCTATCTGAACATCGCCACCGATGCCCAGAGCGCCGATGAGAAGCGACCGGTCTTCATGTGGTTCCACGGCGGCGGCCTGGCCTCCGGCCACTCCTATGAGATCGAGTTTAATCCCACCGTCCTGGCAAAAAAAGGCGTTATCGTGGTCACAGTCGGCCAGAGGCTGAATGTCTTCGGTTACCTGGCGCTGCCGCAGCTGTCGGCCGAGCAGGGGGGCATCTCTGGCAACTATGGCCTTATGGACGAGGTTAAGGCTCTGGACTGGGTCTACGAAAACATCGCAGCCTTCGGGGGCGACCCGGAGAAGATCACCGTGGGCGGCCAGTCCGGCGGCACCGCCAAATCCGGCGCCCTGGCCCGCTGCCCCAAGGCGGCAGGCAAGGTCAAGCGTGTCATCAACCAGTCCAGTCTCAACTGGATAGGCCACAACACTC
>CALWWH010000156.1 GCA_944385195.1 uncultured Oscillospiraceae bacterium
TTTACGCCAAAGGGCCAGAGCCTTATCCCGCAGCGCAGGAACAGTGGCGCCCACTAAGACCGCAGCGCCCACCAGCACCAGCAGCCCGCAGAGAACTGGCATGACCGCGTCCAGGGCCTCACCTATGCGCAGCAGCCCCCCGGCAATGCCCGTCAGGCTTCCGCCCAGGGAGGCGTAGACCCCGTCAAAGACCGGCAGAACTTCCACCAGCAGGACCAAAATAACCGCCACCATCATCAGCAGCAGGATGGCCGGATATGTAATGGCGTTGCGCAGCTGGCGGTCCGTCTCCTCCCGCTGCTGATAGTAGCGGGCCAGAGACTGGAGCGCCTCCTCTGTATGGCCGGTCATCTCCCCCACTCGGACCATGCCGCAGACATAGACCGGGAACCAGCCGCAGTCCGTCATGGCCTCGGAGAGCTGCGCACCCAGATCCAAGGCCTTGGCCAGCATTTCATATCGTCCTTTTTCCGGACCCTCAGCCTCTTCTGCCAGCAGATAAAGCCCATCGCTGAGCCCGATACCAGCGTGAATCAGCATGGCAAGACCGCTGCAAAACCCTGCCATCTCCCGATGGGACAGTATTGTTTTCTTCATATGATACCTCCCAGCGCCGGAATAGAGCAATGGGCCTGCGCCGATTCGCAGGCCCATTGCCTAAGTCATCCCAATGGGACCCGACCATTCTCAATAGATGTATTTAGCAGTGTAGTTGGAGCCGTCGCCGATGTACTTCATAATGGCCTCGCTCTCATTGCCAGAGCTGGCAAAGGTTGGGTCCATGTGGTGCCACGAACTTCCATCGAAAAAGATCACGCCGTTGATCCAGCCGGTATCCTCCGTCCAGACATTGATCCAGGCATGGTAGGCCTCGCCGGCGTAACCGACAATCAGCTTACAAGGGATGCCCTGGCTGCGGAGCATACCTGCCATCAGAGAGGCGTAGTCAAAGCAAATGCCTTTCTTCGCCGCCAGGACGTCGTCCAGCACGGGCAAATAACCGCTCTTGACCGTAGCCGCCTTGAGCTTGTCGTACTTCAGGCTGCTAACCACGAACTTATAAATAGCCTCAACCTTTTGCAGCGGGTCAGTCAGATCCTTGGTCAGTTCCGCAGCCTTTTTGACAGTCTCGCTGCCTTCTTTATAGTCAACGTACTGGTTCGGACGCAGGAAGGGTGCGAACTCATCTGTCAGCTTCACACTCATGCTGACGCTGGTCATAGCGGCATACTTGGTGTCGGAGACATTCTCATAAACGGTGACCTTATAGGTGCCGTTGCCGTCAGAGAGCGGAAAAGTCTCCCATTGGTTGCGGGTGATGTTGTAGGTATAGGTGGTGGTAGGTCCTGCCACCTGCGCCTTGAGTTTTTTGCTGGTGTCCTTGGTGACCATCACCATGACGTAGCCGTCGTCGGTGTTGGAGTAGTCAATCTTAGCCTGACCGCCGGATTGGACTTTCTCACCGGAGGCCTCCGGCGAAAGGTAGATCGGCACCGCCGCCGGCGACTCCGTCAGGGCGACCATCTCATCGTGGATGTCTGCAATCTCGACGGATTCCGCGGGGGATGACGAACAGGCGGCTAGCAGCAGGATCAGGAGCAAAAGTGAAGCAATCAGCTTAAACTTCATGTGGCATCTCTCCTGTTAGATGTATACGATTGCGGATATAGTATAGCAGAAATCAGGAAAAAAAGAAAGAGAAAATATATCTTTTTTCCGCCAGACGTGGTAGAATAGAATTACACATTTTGACAACTGAGGAGGTCCTATTATGGAAGCCTTATACATTCGCACATTGGGCGAATTTACTCTCTGTGCCGGACAGCGCCAGGTCTCTGATAGTGACAACCGCGCCAAAAAAGTATGGATGCTCCTGGCGTATCTGCTCTGTAACCGCGGCCGCGTCATCCCCATCCCTGAGTTGATCAAAATTCTCTGGGGCGACGATCCCTCGATCTCCAACCCGGAAAACACACTGAAAATCACCTTCCACCGGGCCCGTACCCTGCTTAACAACCTGTGGGATGGCGCAGGACATACGCTTCTGGTCAATCGGGACGGCGGCTATCTCTGGAATGACGAGTACCCGCTTACCATGGACGCCGAGATCTTCGAGACTCGCTGTTATACAGACAACTCTGACGAGGACGTCTGGCTGACAGACCGGCTGGAAGCCCTGGAGTTATATCACGGCGACTTTTTGCCGCGGCTCAGTTCCGAGATCTGGCTGATCCCCATCAGCTCCCACTATCACAATCTCTATGTGCAGACGGTCATCGACTGCGTCCCGCTGCTGTCTACCCGCGGACGCCACCAGGAAGCCGCTACCCTCTGCCGCAAGGCGATCTTTGAGGAGCCCTACCATGAACCGCTGGTACAGCTGCTGATGAGCGCCCTGACAGAGCTGGGCGATCAAAGCGGCGCCATCGCTGTCTATGAAGAACTGCGTCAGCGGCTCATGAACGACTTTGGCATTTTTCCCAGCGACGAAACCACCGCTCTGTACCGTGTGGCCAGCAATGCGCTAAACGACAAGCAGATCTCCATCGAAGCGCTGCAGGAACATCTGAAAGACGACGCCGCCGGCGCCATGCAGTGCGAATACGATTACTTCCGCGTCCTCTGCCACGCCGAGAGCCGTGCCATGGTCCGCACCGGACGCGTGGCGCATATCGCGCTCTTCTCCATCGGCAGCAAAACCACAAAGCCCCTCACTGGCCGCAGCCACGACCGGGTGATGGAGCTCTTTGCAGACCACATCCGCACCCACCTCCGCCGTGGCGACGCCTTCGCCCGCTGCAGCGTGTCGCAGTTCATCGTCATGCTCCCAGAGGCCAACTATGAAAACAGTAATATGGTTTGCCGCCGTATCATCGCATCCTTCCAGCAGCAGCACCCCCACTCCCCCGCCAAGTTCCATTTCATGGTTCAGCCCCTGACCTCCAACGGTCTGGCTCTGCGTCCAATGTAGATGTAAGCCTATACATAACCCCAGCGGGTATTGGCTCTGTGCGCAATGAATTATGCTTCAGAAATGGTTCCTGATGCCAATTTGACTGCACTTATATTTGCTTCACAGTAATTGCACCCACCCACCAGGCAGTGGCGTTCTGAAATGACCGGACAGCCCCTGCCGAGTTCTTAAATTCTGGGCAGACAGTTCGGTCTGGGGAACTGTGTGAGTAATTCTTAAAACCCCGAACGCTGCTGCGTTCGGGGTTTTGGAACATCACAACAGTATAGAAGCCATCATGAGAGGTTGTTTTGAATCCTCATAATTTTTTTGCTTGCTGTTTGGCCATAGGCAAATACTTCTTATATAATTCACTTTTTTGAGTATTGTACTTATTACCCACAAACACCCACTCACAGTATTCATAGAATAAAAAGTATTCCAGTGTATTGCGCCATTGCGTGTAGGAAATACCTAGTTCCTTCAACAAGTTATCATAATAGTAATCAATGGCAAAGGCTCTATCTTCTGGCGTCATAAAGAATAGGACGTCTTGGGCATCTTCTCCATGTGCGATCAAACGAGCGAATGCAGTGGGATACGGAAGAATCCCGCCGCATTCCCAATCGATCAGGACTGCCCGGTAATCTGAGGCAATCACGTTGAATGGCAGCAGATCATCATGACATAGTGCCCTTGGCACTGTGTGATAGATCTGCATAAACTTTTCGTATGCTTCTTCCAGTAGCGGATCATTGAGATATTTGCCACGATGTTCACGGCTGCGCAGACTTTTATCAAAAGAATATCCATAGGTGGCAAAAGAATGATTGTTCCAGGTCTCTTTCTGCAAAGAAATCAAGGCACCCAGGGCTAAGGTGAGTTTTGTTCGATTACAGCGGCATAAGTCCTCTCCGTCTACATATTCCATGAGAAGATAGGTTTTTTCTCCAGCAGAAATCCTTTGGTATAGGATGGGGATACAGCTACTGCTTTGTGTCCAATATCTCATGGCAGCGAACTTACTCCATGCGAAACGATGCCAAGGGTATTCCGGCGGAGGTTGAACACATTTTAGTTTATAG
>CALWWH010000157.1 GCA_944385195.1 uncultured Oscillospiraceae bacterium
CCATCCGCCCCTGGTGGCAAGGCCTAGAGCTCCGACGCTCAGCTGCAGCCTGCGGCTGCCCATCCCGTAGGCCAGATGGGCCAGCGGATGGCCCCAGCGGGCGGCGGAGGCAGATTCTTGCGGGAAAGTGACAAAATACAGCTCCGGCATGATTGCTAAACCTCCTCGGAGATGATACAATAGGAGTACAGACTATGCAAAGGCGGGATATCCTATGCCCTTTTCCCTGCTGCCAAAGACCATCGTCCCGGCCCTGCCGGACCTGACGCCGCGTAAGCTCGGCCTCATGGGCGTCCAGGTGCTGATGTTGGACTTTGACAACACTGTCGTCCCCTACACCAACGATCTGCCAAGCCCCGCCATCCGTGCCTGGCTGCGCACGATGGATCGTGCGGGCGTACAGCTGTGCGTGGTGTCTAACAGCAAAAAAGATCGCGTCAAGCAGTTCTGCGCCCAGTGGAACCTCCCTTGCTATACCCACTGCCGTAAGCCCTCAACCCGAGGCCTGCAGCAGGCGGCCCAGAGCCTCGGCGTCAGACCGGAGGACTGCGCCCTGGCTGGCGACCAGATCTTCACTGATACCTTGGCCGCCAACCGGGCGGGAATGCGCTCGATCCTGGTCAAGCCCATCCATCTGCATACCCCTTGGCTCTGGCTGCGCCATCTGCTGGAGCAGCCGTTCATCTTCATTGCGAAAAGGAGAAATGCCTTATGAACAAACTCACAACCATCCGCGCCGCCATGGCCGAAAAGGGCGTCGACGGCCTGCTGTTGAGCAGCATGGTCAACCGCCACTTCGTCGCTGGCTATAACGTCCACGAGGGTCTGGCTGTCATCAGCCAGACTGGTGCTCGCTACTTTACCGACAGCCGCTATATCGAGGTTGCGCAGAACAACCTATACGGCTTCGAGGTCATCATGGTTGGCCGTGGGATCAGTTACCACGACCTGCTCAAGGCCGCTGTGGTCGACTTCGGCATCACCCGGCTGGGCTTCGAGGCCAACGATATGCGCGTGAGCGACTACAAGGGCTACCAGTCCGTGCTGGAGGGCGTCGAGTTCGTCGAGTGCCAGGATATCTTCCCCAAGCTGCGCGGCGTCAAGACTCCGGAGGAAATCGCCATCATGAAAAAGGCCCAGGCCGTCACCGACGCTGCTTTTGCAGAGATGCTGACCGTCATCAAAGAGGGAATGACCGAGCTGGAGGTGGCCGCCGAGCTGGTCTACCGGCTGCGCAAGCACGGCGGCGAGAACGTCAGCTTTGAGCCCATCGTCGTCTCCGGCCCCAACAGCTCCATGCCCCACGGCGTCCCCGGCGAACGGAAGCTGCAAGCGGGCGACTTTTTGACCATGGATTTCGGCGTGAAGGTCCAGGGCTACTGCTCTGACATGACCCGCACCGTCGCCATCGGCTACGCCACCGACGAGATGAAAAAAGTCTATGACATCGTCCTCAAGGCCCAGCAGGCCGGTATCGCCGCTACCAGAGCGGGCGTCCCCGGCTGCCAGATCGACGGCGCGGCCCGTAAGGTTATCACCGACGCCGGTTATGGCGACTACTTCGGCCACGGCTACGGCCACAGCCTGGGCCTGCAAATCCACGAAACGCCCAGCCCTAACGCCAGCAACCAGGAGCCCATGCCCGCAGGCGCTGTCTGCTCAGCTGAGCCAGGCATCTACCTGCCCGGTAAGTTCGGCGTGCGCATCGAGGATGTGGTTGTCATCACCGAGGACGGCTGTGAGGATATTACCAAGTCCCCGAAGGAGCTTATCATCCTCTGAGCGATATGTGTGGATTCTGCACAAAACTGCGAAAAGAACGGAGAAACACTTGATTATTACCCGCCTTTTTGCTAATATATAATAATGAGATTACAGCCCGCCCGACGGGCGTACAGGAGGAGTATCTAATGATTTCTGTCAGCGATTTCCGTAATGGCGTCACCTTTGAGATGGACGGCAACGTCATGCAGATTGTCGAGTTCCAGCACGTCAAGCCCGGTAAGGGCGCCGCTTTCGTCCGCGTCAAGATGAAAAACGTCATCACGGGCAGCATCACAGAGACCACTTTCAACCCCAACGATAAGTATCCCACCGCGTATGTCGAGCGTAAGAAGATGTCCTACTCTTACAACGATGATAACCTCTACTACTTCATGGATAACGAGACCTACGAGATGACCCCTGTTGACCGCTCTACCCTGGGCGATGACTTCCGCTTCGTCATCGAAAATATGGAGTGCACTGTCCTGAGCTATAAGGGCAACGTCTTTGCCGTCGAAGCGCCTAACTTTGTCGACCTTGAGGTCACCAAGACCGACCCCGGCGAGCGCGGCAACACCGCCACCAACGTTACCAAGCCTGCCATCGTCGAATCCGGCGCCGAGCTCAACGTGCCCCTGTTCATCAACGCGGGTGACCGCATCACCATCGATACCCGCACCGGCGAGTATCTGTCCCGCGCGAAGTAATTCACACGCACGCGAACAAAGACACAGGGATGGAGCCCATCCCTCTTGCCAAGGATTTGGAGGGTTTTACTATGACTATCGCTGAAAAGATCGCTTATCTCAAGGGTCTGCGCGAGGGCGTTGGCCTGGACACTAGCAGACCTGAGGGCCGCCTGATCGACGCGATCATGGACGTCCTGGGCGACCTCTCCGTGGCACTTTCCGACCTGGACGATCAGGCCCTGGCGGTCTCCGATGAGCTCGACGAGATGGAGCAGAGCCTCGATCTGCTCGAGCAGGTTGTCTATGACGAGTACGACGAAGATGATGAGGACATGGACGAGGAGGACGAAGAAGACGACGAAGATGATGACGAGGACGCCGTCTTTGACTTCGGCGACGAGGTGATCTATGAGCTGTCCTGCCCCGCCTGCGGCGAGCCAATCACCATCGACGAGGAAATTCTCGAAAAGGGATCCATCTGCTGCCCTAAGTGCGGCGAGGAGCTGGAGTTTGATCTAAGCGAGGAAGAATAATTTAAAAACAGGGCGACGGGGGACCGCCGCCCTGTTTTTTTGAGGTGTACCTATGAAAACTATCCTGTTTGACCTGGACGATACCATTTTCGACTTTAAAGCCTCGGAACGCGTAGCGATCCTGCGGACCATGGAGCAGATGGGCATAGAGCCCAGCCAGGAGCTGCCTGGGCTTTACAGCCAAATCAATGACCATCTGTGGAAACTGCTGGAAAAGGGAGAGATCACCAGAGAACAGCTGCTGCCGCGGCGCTTCGAGCAGCTTTTTGCCCAGCTGGGCATTGACCGCAGCGGCCAGGTGGCCCAGGGCTTTTACGAGCAAAACCTGAGCCAGCAGGCACACCTCGTGGATGGGGCTCTGGAGACGCTCCAGAGCCTGGCGGGGGAGTACGAGCTCTACCTGGTCACCAACGGTACTGCGTCGGTGCAGGAGCGCCGCATCGCCATAGCAGGGCTGGGAAGCTTCTTCCGGCAGGTGTTTATCAGCCAGCGGCTGGGGTATCCTAAGCCTCAGAGAGCCTTCTTTGAGCGTTGCTTCGCAGCTATCCCCGGCTTTGAGCGGGAGCAGACCGTCATCGTGGGCGACAGCCTCAGCTCAGACATGCTGGGTGGTATCAACGCGGGCATTGCCACCTGCTGGTTTAACCCCGGCGGTCTGCCAAGGCCAGAGGGCATGCCCATCGACCGAGAGTGCCGTGCCCTGCCAGAGCTGCCAGGGATTCTGCGCCAGATGGAATGAGACAAGGCGGCTTCGGCCGCCTTGTCTCATAGATGGATGATGCGGTCTGCCAGAGCCTTAGCTTCGTCGGGGTCGTGGCTGACAAAGAGCACCGGCTTATCTTCGGCAGCGCGGCGCAGGAGCGGATACAGCCGCTGCTTGAGGGCCACGTCCATGCCCTGAAAGGGCTCGTCCAGCACCAGCAGCTTCGAGGGATAGCACAGCGCCCGGGCCAGCGCCACTCGCCGGGCCATGCCCCCGGAGAGTGTGCCAACCTCAGCCTCGGGGTCCAGCCCCAGACTGCGCAGAAGCCCGTCTGGGTTGGCGCAGGGCGTGAGCTTGCTCACGTTCTCCCGGACGCTTAGCCAGGGCAGCAGCCGGTCCTCCTGGAACATGACCGCCGCCTCGCCGGGGGCGATGCCTGTGACCGCCCCGGCGTCCGGCGCCGTGAGCCCCAGTAGAATCCGCAGCAGTGTGGTCTTGCCGGCACCGCTGGGGCCCATGAGACAGGTGATGCCCGCCTCCAGCCGCAGCGAGACGTCCTCCAGGACCGCCCTGCCGCCGTAGCACTTGGTGATGTGGGCCAGCTCGATCATCGCAGATACCTCCGCAGCAGCCGCTCCAGCCCCAGGCTCAGGCTCACCGCCACCGCCGTCCAGGCAAAGAGCTGCTCAGACTCAAAGTAGACCTTGGCCTGATACAGCTGCGTGCCGATGGCGGCGCGGGGCTGGCTGAGCACCTCGGCGGCAATGCCAGATTTCCAGGCCAGGCCCATGG
>CALWWH010000158.1 GCA_944385195.1 uncultured Oscillospiraceae bacterium
GGCAGCTGCTGGGCAGCCAGGGGCCGGGCGAGCGCGTGTACCAGGATGAGCCCGTCCTCCGCCGGGCCTCGGAGCTCAGAAGCCCCAAGCCGCGCCCGGAGGGGGCCTCCCCCATCCGCAAAATGCGCAAGCTCTGCACCAGCTACGGCTATTTTGCCCGCATGGACGCCAAGCTCTTCCTCCGGCAGGCCCAGTTCATGGCCGATTACGAGGACGACCTGCCCTGGGAGGGCCCCTGCGAGCTCTATTACCCCTCTTACGAGTCCATGACCGACCGCCAGCTGCGGGGCTACTTCACCTGGCGCAGCTGGGTTCGGGCGGGCCGGATCGAATCCGCCCCCCGGGGCTTCGTGCAGGTCTACTGCTTCGAGCTCATTAGCCTCATCGGTGTCGACGGCCCCCAGGCGGCCTATGAGAAGCTGGCGCAGCTGCTGGCCTTTTACCGGGAGGGGGACCTGCTTTTGGAGGGGCAGATCCGGCGCTGGCTGCACGACTTTGTCATCTGGTACGGCCTGGACCCGTCCTGCCTGCCGGGCGGCCAGGCCCAGTCTGACTTCGAGGGGCACATCCTGACCCTGCTCAACTACCGCCAGCGGCCCCATCAGGAGCTCTGCCAGGCCCTGGCGCTGCTGTCGAGCTACCGGCTGGAGAACGCCCGGTTTTATAAACTGCACCCGGAGGAGGTCTCAGAGGTGGTCTGGCGGGTCTTCGACCAGCTGACGGCCTTCCACGAAAAGCACCGCAAGACCTCCTTCTGCGAGGCCCTGATCGGCCGGCACTTCCAAAGCCCCTACCACATGTTCCCCTCGGCCCTGATGGACCTGCCGCCGCACCCGGACGCGGACTACCAGGTCAGCGCGCTAAACCACTTCCAGTGCCGCAGCGGCAGCTGGACGCAAAAGCGATTCTTCGCCCATAGCGGCAAGTCAAAGTCCGCCGGGGCGCTGCTGCGGCAGATCGACTACTGCCTGCGCCAGGCCTACGGCTTTCACTCCACGCTCAAGCCCGGGGAGGTGACCAAGACCTACCAGGCCGTCATCGACAAGGTCATCGCGGCCTTTCTGGCCGAGCAGGAGCAAAAAGCCCGGCAGGCCCAGCGCCAAAGCGTGCGCATCGACCTCGGCAAGCTCGACGGCATCCGCAGCGCTGCCCTGGTCACCCAGCAGAGCCTGATCGTGGAGGAGGGCCCCGACGATGCCGCCGCGCCTGCGGAGCCGGTCTCAGACCCCGCGGCCGCACCTGCGGAGCCCGACCCGGAGACGCGCCTGCTGCGCTGCCTGCTCAGCGGGCAGCCCTACGGCTGGGTTCGCAGCCAGGGCCTGCTGCTCTCGGTCCTGGTGGAGCAAATCAACGAGCGCTACTACGACCGCTTTGCCGACACGGTTGTGGACTGGGAGGGGGACGCGCCGGTGCTGGTAGAAGATTATGTCAACGACTTAAAGGAGATCATCGGACCATGAAGCTGCCAAAACGAATTGCCACCGTGCTCATCAACTCTCTCAAAAGCGGTGTGGTGCCCCGCATTGGGCTGCCCTACATCACCGTGGGCCGGGTCAATGAGATCAACGCCCTGCTGCACGATGTGGAGCTGATCGCCGACGGCGGGGCCAGCTTCCGCTTCATCGTAGGCAAATACGGCAGCGGCAAGAGCTTTCTGCTGCAAACGATCCGCAACTACGCCATGGATCGCAATTTTGTGGTGGTGGATGCCGACCTGTCGCCGGAGCGGCGGCTGCAAGGCACCCGGGGCCAGGGCCTGGCCACCTACAAGGAGCTGATCCGGAACATGTCCACCAAGACCCGGCCGGAGGGCGGCGCGCTGACGCTCATTCTCGAGCGCTGGATCAGCGGTGTGCAGAATGAGGTGGCGGCCCAGTCGGGCCTGAGCCCCAGTGACCCCGCCTTTGCCCAGCAGGTGGAGCGCCGGATTCACCAGGTCATCGGCGCGCTGAGCGAGATGGTCCACGGCTTTGACTTTGCGCGGCTGCTGAGCCTCTACTACCAGAGCTACCTGAGCGGCGAGGACGAGACCAAGGCCAAGGTGGTCAAGTGGTTTCGCGGCGAGTACGCCACCAAGACCGAGGCCCGGCAGGAGCTGGGCGTGAACATCATCATCACCGACGAGGACTGGTACGAGTACCTCAAATTATTTGCCCTGTTCCTGAAAATGGCCGGGTACAGCGGCCTGCTGATCCTCATCGACGAGCTGGTGAACATCTATAAGATCCCCAACAGCATCACCCGGCAATATAACTATGAGAAGATCCTCACCATGTACAACGACGCCCTGCAGGGCAAGGCCCACTACCTGGGCATCCTCATGAGCGGCACACCCCAGTGCATCGAGGACAGCCGCCGGGGGGTGTACAGCTACGAGGCCCTGCGCTCGCGCCTGGAGGCGGGGCGCTTTGGCCGCGAGGGCGTGAGTGACATGCTCGCCCCGGTGATCCGGCTGCAGCCGCTGAGCTACGAGGAGCTGCTGGTGCTGACCGAGAAGCTGGCGGACATCCACGCAGATCTGTACGGCTATGAGCGCAGGCTGGGCCAGGAGGACCTGGTGCAGTTCATCCAGATCGAGTTCGGGCGCATCGGCGCGGACACGAAGCTCACGCCCCGGGAGGTCATTCGCGACTTCATCGAGCTTTTGAACATCCTCAGCCAGAATCCGCAGCTGAGCGTCCGGCAGCTGCTGGGCTCGGACAGCTTCCAGTACGCCAAGGCCGAGACCGAGCCCTTGGAGAAGGAATTTGAGGAGTTTGAGATCTGATGAATATCTTTGACCGCTACGCGCCCTTTGTGCAGGACTTCATCTACAGCAGCAACTGGGAGGCCCTGCGGGCCATCCAGGTGGCGGCGGGCGAGGCCATCTTCTACACCGAGGACCACGTCCTGCTCAGCGCCTCCACGGCCTCGGGCAAGACGGAGGCGGCCTTTTTCCCGATCCTGACGCTCCTGAGCGAGGACAGGCCCCGCTCGGTGGGCGCGATCTACATCGGGCCGCTCAAGGCGCTCATCAACGACCAGTTCCTGCGCCTGAACGACCTGTGCCGGGAGGCCGAGATCCCCGTCTGGCACTGGCACGGGGACGTGGCCCAGAGCCACAAAAACAAGCTGCTCAAAAACCCCTCCGGCATCCTGCAAATCACGCCGGAGTCCCTGGAGGCCCTGCTGATGCACAAGCACGGCGACATTGCGCGGCTGTTCGGGGACCTGCGCTTTGTGGTCATCGACGAAGTGCACTCCCTCCTGCGCGGCGACCGGGGCGGGCAGACCCTCTGCCTCATCGAGCGGCTCTCGCGCCTGGCGGGCGTCAGCCCGCGCCGCATCGGCCTCTCGGCCACCATCGGCGACCTGGAGAGCACGGGCCGCTTTTTGGCCAGCGGCACCGGCCGCGGCTGCCTCATCCCCCGCATCGAGGCCAAGCCCGTCCGCTGGCGGCTGAGCATGGAGCACTTTTACCTCTCCGGCCCCCAGGCGGCCGAGGACAGGCCGGCATCTGCGCCGGCCCTGCCGGCGCCGGACCAGAAGACCGACACCGCCCCGGAGCTGGCCGACCCCGGCATGGCCTATGTCTTTGAGCACACCCGGGGCAAGAAATGCCTGGTCTTCTGCAACTCCCGGGAGGAGTGCGAGGCCATCACCACCACCCTGCGGCAATATT
>CALWWH010000159.1 GCA_944385195.1 uncultured Oscillospiraceae bacterium
GCACAATATGATGAGCGTCATCCGTCTGTTTGATGAGTCTGGGACCCAGGTTCTGGACAGCCTGATGCGGGAACTGTCCGTCTTAAACCCCGACAGTTTTGCCGCCAGCCGCTGGAAGCGCTTTCAAACCTGCCAGAAAGCCGACAAGATGTATGGCTCCATTCTGGGAATCCTCTCTCAGAAGCTCTCCAGCTTCGGCTTTAATGGAGTTGAGAACCTGTTTCTGAACGCTCGCCAGCTGGACTTCGCTGAAGTCTCCCGCCGGAAAACGGCGGTATTCGTAAAAGTAAGCGACTGCGACTTTTCGCTCTCGACTTTGACCTCGCTTTTTTATACCCAGGCGATCCAAACGCTTGTCGCGGAAGCGGACAATCGTCCCGACAATCGGCTTGCCATCCCGGTACGCCTCTATCTGGATGACTTCGCCAACCTGGACATCCCCGACTTCGACAAGACCATTTCCGTCATCCGCAGCCGGGAAATCAGCGTCAGCGTGGTGCTCCAAAGCGTTACCCAGCTGGAGAGCGCCTATGGCCACTCCAAAGCCATGACCATCATTGACAACTGCGATCACCTGCTGTATCTGGGCGGACAGAGCCTTGAGACCGCATACTTCATCGGGCACAAGGCCAATAAGCCGGAATCGACGATTCTGAATATGCCCCTTGGCGAGGCGCTGCTCTTTGAGAGAGGCTCCGCGCCCCGCGCTGTGCGCAAGTATGACCTGAAACAGCATCCGCTCTACTCCCAGCTCGCCGAATACAGGGACACACATCCGGTAGTATGGGAGCCTCTTGACCTGGATGATGGCAGTGAAATGCCCTTTGGAAACTGAGCGGAAGGCAGGTCACGAGCATGACAAAGTATCCATTTTTGACCGCTCTCCGCGGGCGGGGAGGCACCACTTGGACCGGTGCCCCCCTGTCCTGGCTGCGGGTTGAGGCAAAAGGAGAACGATTGTATATCTCCGGTACGACGCCTCTGGTGGATGATGGAGAGCGCTTTATCCAGAACGGCGCCGCGTACAGTTACATGCTGGAGGGGGAGGACGCGGAAAAGCTGCTTGCTTCACTCTCAAAACACCCTGGGAAAAGGCCAGAAACCGTCATAGCCGAGACATTTGAGTTCTCTCGACCTGACTATCTGTTGAAGGAGTATATTGATGATTTGGGAATCCGCTACGAATATCATAGTTCAAGCGGTGAAATCATATCGTAATTCACTTGATTTGAACAAAATAATATTCAGAGGCGCAATAGAATGTTATGGCGTCATTGAAAGAAACAACAAACAAGTGAAACATTAATTGCGAGAGCTACAAAATCTACACCGCCTATACAAAGAATACGGGACTGGCCAATCGGCCAGTCCCATTGTTTATTTTGGCAAATATTCTTCCCGTACCCGATAGCGGCTGACACCGAAGCCACTGCCCCGCTCGATGACCTCACGGGGAAGCTGGTTCAGATACTTCCGGCCGAAGTTAGTATTGCCGAAATAGCGGATCGTCCACGAACCTTCCGTAGAGGTGGAAAGAGCCTTGGTTTGGTAAAAGAGGCGCGGGACCTGGACGAGGGCATCCGGTGGCTGAAACAGGCGGCGGAAAACGGAAACCATTTCGCCACTTACCGCCTGGGCAAGGAGTATCTGGAGGAAAACACCGTCAGCAAGGACACCACAAGAGCGGCGGATTGGTCGCAAAGTCAGCGGAGGCGGGAAACCAATACGCCCAGTATGCGATGGGCAAACTGCACCTGACGGGACAGGGGATTCCACAAGACCAGACTCAGGCGATGGCGTGGTTCAGCCGTTCCGCCGCCCAGGGAAATCAGTATGCTCAGTTCTTCCTGGAGCAGAGAAACGATCTCCGACCGCCCTCTGTGATGCTGGCGGTCACCCGGCTGCTCTATCACATGAGCCGGATCTTCCAGGACAACTCTGTGCCGCCTGCCGTCCCGACGGGCCAGCAGGTGGATCGAAAACTCAGGCGGAAGATCTAGGAGAAGAAGATCGCCATGGGCCACAAGCCGGACGACCATGAGGAGCAGTGGCCTGAAATGACCATGTAAGCGGCGCAGAAAATGAGGCGCAAAACAAAGAATAAAATCCCTGCATCGAGAAGGGTAGAAAGGAATCCAATGAAACGATGCAAATACAACTCCTTCAATGAACTTCCGCTAATGCTGACCGTGCAGGATGTGGCCGATGTACTGGGCATCGGGCTGGCCCACGCCTACGAGGTGGCCCACCGGCAAGATTTCCCCACCATCACCCTGGGCAGCCGGATCATCGTCCCCCGTGATAAGTTCATGGCGTGGATCGATGAGCAGGCGGCCAAAAAGACGGAAATATTTTAGTGGCTATTTCAAAGATTCTGTGGTATTTGTTTGTGTTGCAAAAGGAGGGATGACCTGAATGTGAAAGACCGCATCCTCTCGGTGAGTAAGCAGGTCACCCGGATCGACGGAGAGCTGGTGATAACCGAGCCGAAAACGAAGAACTCTGTCCGCGAGGTGGCGCTGTCCCAGCAGGCGGTGGACATTCTGATACAGGAGCATGAACAGCACCCGGACAGCTCTATCCTGTTCCGGTCACCCCGCACCGGCAGCTACTGGAGCCCGTACGCAGTGTCCAGAATCAACCGAAAGCTGCTGGCGAAGGCAGGCATCAAGGAGCGTGTTCGCTTCAATGATCTGAGCCATACCTTCGCCACGATGGCCCTCTCCAGCGTCGTGGATGTGAAGACCCTGTCTAGCATGCTGGGGCACTACAGCGCCGGGTTCACCCTGACACCTATACACACATCACCAACGATACGCAGAGAGGCGCTGCGGAGAAGATCGGTGGCTTCATGGAGACGGCCACAGCCAAGCCGGAACCGGAGCCTCCTGATATGCCAGAGGAGAGTCGGTGTAAGGTGATACCGTTCAAGAGAGTTGGGTAGTCAAAACCACCGGCTAAGCCGGTGGTTTTGACTATTTGCTTCTTGCCCGCACGCTACATGTAGCATTATGATGGGCTGGTAGAGCTCTTGGGAATTTTCCTCTAGCTGTATCTTGTGCAGCATGTCGAAAACTGGTAAAATTTGATTATACTTTCCCTTTAAAGAAAAAACGAGGTGAAGTTTATGGAAACCGAGAACTATCCCCCAAATAAGCAGAAGGTGAAAATCCCTGTCTGGGCTGTGGCCGTAGTTGCCGTCGTGGCGATTCTGGTCTTTGCAGTTGGGCTACCAGCGATTCAGAATGGGAATACAGAACCTGAAATCATTACGGTCTCAACTTTGCAGGAGATCGTCAATGTCAGCGAATTGTCTACTTATACCGCCGTATATAACGGCATCGCCCAGGTCATGGATGAGAAGGATCCGGAAGATACGGACTACTATGTATCATATGAGGCGAAAGTTTATGCCGGCATTGATTTTGAAGCAATCCAATTCCGTGTTGATTCCGATGCCAAGATCATCTATGTGGAACTGCCGGAAGTCGCGATTACAAAGGTAGATGTCGATATTGCATCTATGGACTTTATTTTCTACGACAATAAATCCAATGCCTCCACGGTATCCCAGGCTGCGTACAAAGCCTGCGAGACTGACGCACAGCAGGAAAGCGAAGCCCAGGAAGCCATCTGTGAATTGGCAAGACAAAATGCTTGCAATGTACTCACAGCGCTCATTGATCCCATTGTGGAGCAACTGGATGCGGAGTTCCGCCTATCGTTTGTTTGAAGTGGAGGGCTGAATGGTGAAAAAGTGGATCCTGCTTTTGATCTCTGCAGCACTTCTATTATCATTGGCAGCGTGCGGAAAGTCTACTGAAGCGCCGGCTGCGATGGAGCCGAAAACATCTCAGATGAAAGCCATTTGTGAACTGGCGGTTATGGACTGCTACTATCACAATGTGGCAAAGTTCAAAGAGGAGAATGCGGAGGGAATTCTCTGGTGGCAGAAGGACAAACATTTTTGGATCGAATATAGCGGAGTTGTGACCCTGGGCATTGATGCGTCGTTGCTGGCGGTAGAGGTCCGTGATACTGAGGTCACCATTACAATCCCAGAAGCCACTGTCCTGCGCTGTACGGTGGATTCTTCCTCCCTTTCTGAAGATTCCTTTATTGTCGCCAAAGACTCCGCCAAGATTGAGGCGGAAGATGAAGTGGCAGCCTTTGCGGCGGCACAGGACTATCTGGAGCAAAGCGCTTCCAACGACACCGCTTTGCTGGCCAACGCCCAGCAGCGGGCACAGGGCTTACTGGAGGACTATATCACCAACATAGGACGGGCCGTGGGAAAAGAGTATTCTGTCAAATGGGACTATTTGGATAAAGACTCTGTTCCATCGGGAAGCGAGCAAACTCCAGAGAATGCCCCTGAAGACGCAACTACTTTAACAGAAAATCCATCAGAAACAGATCAATAACTATAAAAATAGCAAAGAGAAGCGCCTGATTGAAATCAGGCGCTTCTCTTTGCTATTTTCAGTCTGTTCTGATCTAAACCTCACCTCCCCACGCGAAATTTACAAGTCCTGTTGCGGGATGCGATTTTCGTGTAAAGCCCTTGACTGCACGAGGCGTGCAGTTTTACGGTGGTGAGGAGGAAATGAAGATGGATGATACTCTACGCCAAGTGTGCGCTGAGCTGGGGCTATCCCGGCGAACGATACAGGGCTATGAAAAAGCGGGGCTGGTGGCCCCCTCTGGGAGAAACAAATACGGGCATCTGCTTTACGGCAAGCCAGAACAGGAGCGCATTCAGCTCATCCGGTTTTATCAGCAGATGGGCTTTCCCCTGAAAGAAATCAAAAGCCTTTTGGAGGCACCTGATTCCGTGAAAAAAACTGTGTTACAGGCTCAGGTGAAGAAATTGGAAGCAGAACACACCCGCCTGCTGGAAGTGATCCGGCAGGCAAAGGAGTACATCGTCGCGCTGTGACGGTCAATCGGCTTTCGGAAGGCCGCATCCCATCCATAAAACAAAAAGACACAAGGAGGATACACCATGAAAACAAGATTCCTGTCCATACTGTTGGCCATCGCCCTGTTGACGGCTTTGACCGCCTGCGAAAGCCCCGCCGCACCCGACGATTTAGGAACAAGTCAGTCCCCAACTGAGAGTGGCGTCTCTGAGGACACTCCTGCCGACGACACCACCGAACAATCTGATGAGTCCCTGGGACTGTTCCAGACAGATGCCACTCTCGCCGAGACAGTTCTGGTAGACGAGAATGGAGTGAAGATTACCGCCAGCGGCCTTACCTATACGGCTTATTCCGTGGACCTGGAGCTGACTATCGAAAACAACAGCGGGAAAGATTTGTCCTTTGTCAGCGGCTCGCTGGGCTATAGCTGTAACTCTGTCAACGGGTACATGATAGATGGCGGATATCTGAACTGCGATGTGTCTGATGGGAAAAAGGCCAACGACGCCATCAGTTTCGGTTACGATGCTCTGATGCTCTATGGAATCAACGAAATCGCGGATATAGAGATCGGTATCAGTATGACAGATAACGATTATAACACTACCTACACAGGTCCCCGACAAGTCAAAACCTCTGCCGCTGAGACCCACGACTATGACACGGACCATTATCAGGATACGATCACTAGCAGGGCAGCCATGAACACCTACGGGTATAAGATGATCCATTTCTCACAGGATTCCCTCTATGACCAGGGCGGCGTGAAACTGCTTTCCAGCGGTGTCATGATCAACAGGGACGGAGAAAACGCTCTCCTGTTGGAACTTGAAAACACCACGGACAATATGGTATATCTGTCCACATCAGATATTGCCATCAACGGTCTGCTGGTAAACAGCTCCATCTGGTCCAGTGACGCCATCAATCCCGGCAAATGCCGCATTGTGGATGTGGATCTCTCCTCTGTACTAGACACTGACTATTGGAGTGTATACGGTATTACCCAAGTGGGTACGCTCTCCCTCTCTTTAGGACAACACAATACGGATGGCATTGAAATTTCGGCGGAAGCCCCGATCAAAATTGTTATCCCCGATGTGGACACCTCTTTTGATGGGACGGGAACGGAGATCTACAACAGCAATGGACTGAAAATCATGTTTAAGACCATCGTGAAGGACCCTTCCGATTACAGTTCTGATTTACATGTACTCCTGTTGGCGGAAAACAACAGCGGGAAGACACTCACCATAG
Organism: uncultured Oscillospiraceae bacterium; assembly: GCA_944385195.1. Classification (GTDB taxonomy): domain Bacteria; phylum Bacillota; class Clostridia; order Oscillospirales; family Oscillospiraceae; genus RUG11142. The sequence goes on from CALWWH010000159.1 coordinate 6,183, forward strand.
AAGATGCATATGATTCACTCTCAGTAAACGGTTTTATGACTGATTACTCCTACTACAACCAGGAACTGGGAAACGGACAGTCTGCAGTTATCGAACTCAAACTGTGGGAGTCTTCGTTGGCAGATAATCAGATTTCCTCTGTATCTGATATCCAGGAAATCGAGTTTGGACTTGAAATCAAAGAAGGCTATACGACCATGGATGAGCCAATACTTACTCTCGTATTCGAGGGATCGAACTGAGAAGCACATGGGCTGATATCGGGTCAAAGGATCGAAGAACTCCACGCAGCAGGCGTATCAATTTTTAACACGCTATATACAAAGAGGTAGAAATATCTTTTTTGCATCATTTCTAATGATTTATAGTTGTTTTTGCTCCATTTCGCTTACTCTTTGGCACTCTTTGAAAACGGTGTTTCCGTGTACTCCGAGCGGCACTGTGGCTGAAAATGTGGTCAAAGCAGCATGGCTGGAGGGAACTTGAGGCAATTCACATCCGCACCCCACAGGATGATTTTAGTACAGTGTTATCAAAGAT
>CALWWH010000160.1 GCA_944385195.1 uncultured Oscillospiraceae bacterium
AGCCAGCTCGCTGTCCAGGATGCTGTTGATGGTACTGCTGGAGAAGTACTCTTCAATGCCGTAGCCGACAGTAAGCCAGAACTTACCCTCCCCAGGAACCAACAAGAGGACTGCGCCGTTATTTTTATCTTTATCGCCGACTTCCCACTGATTTAGAATCTGATAGGCGTACTGCTCTGAATCTAGGTCGTTAAGGAAGTCGATGGTGACGACCACAATCTGGCCCCCGCAGGAGGCCTCTAGGGCCGCGTTCTGCTGACAGATATACGACTCCAGATTAGTCGAGAGGATATCCGCATAATCTGCAACGTAGAAGGCATCCGTGGGCTCAACAATAGTCGTGTCCGCCGCAGCGGTAATGGAGCACAGCAGGCAGCAGAGAATCAAAATAGAGCTCAGGCGCTTCATGAGAATTCCTCCGCAGTGGGGGCGCCAAAGGCCAAGACACTGGCCGGGAAGCTGCCCAGAATTTGGTCGTTGTACCTGCGCACCAGTTCGTTGAAGTCCACGGCAATATTGCGAGCCTTGTAGAACTGGTCGGTAAAGTTATGATACTCCTGCGCCCGCAGATTCTCGTCTTCAGGGTCCAGGGCATAGTCCTGCATTTCCAGATTCAGGGAGTCCACAGCGTCAATCAGATCCTGAATAGCGTCATATTTTTCCCCCGCCTGCCCGGCCTGAGCCAGGGCGTAGGCTGCGTCGCTGACAGCCTGGGTCTGCGTCTGGAAATCGTCGCCGTAGCGGCTTTTGGTTGCGATTTTGCAGAGGTTAGAGGCGTGCTCGTCCATACGGGCCTCGTAGTAGGCCAGGCCGTAACCGCTCTGATCCAGGCCCTCGGCGTAAGCCTCTGTGATCTTGCGATACTCGCTGCGCACGCCTTTGTTGACGCCAAAGAGCATGGCAAAGACCACGGCAAGCACGATTGCGGCAATGCCCAGCCCACGCTGGTACTGCCAGCCCTTGGGTTCCTGGCTGAGGACGGTCTCAAGGTTTGGCTTGTTTCTGGTCAATTGCGGACCTCCAAAAGTTTCTGCTTCAGCTCGCCCTCGATACGGCGCAGCTCACCCTCAGCCTCCTGACGTTTTGCACGGCCCTCGGTCTGGATTTGCAGGACCTCGTCCAGAGTGCTGATGAGCTGCTGATTGGTGTGCTGTAGGGTCTGGATATCGACGATGCTCCGCTCGGCCTCTTTGGCCGTCTCAACGGTGGCCATCTTGAGCATATCCGCGTTCTTTTGCAGCAGCTGGTTGGTCATATCGGTGACCTTGCGCTGGGCCTGCATGGCCTCCTGGCTGTGATGGATTCCCAGAGCCAGAACCATCTGGCTCTTCCAGAGGGGGATGGTGTTGACGATACTGGTTTGGATCTTCTCGCTCATAACGGTGTCGGAGTTTTGCAGCATACGGATCTGCGGGCCCATCTGGATCGAGATCATGCGGGTCAGCTCCAGGTCGTGCAGCTTCTTTTCAAAGCGCTCGCACAAATTGGCGTAGTCGTTGGCCTTCTGGGCGTCCTCGGCCAGACCTGTCTGCTGGGCGGTAGCACGCAAAGAGGCCAGAGTGGTGCTGCGCTCCTGGGAGAGCTTCTCCTGTCCGGCCAGGATATACATGGTCAGCTGCTTGTAGTACTCCAGATTCTTCTCATACATCTGATCGAGGATTGCGATGTCCTTCAGCAGAGTCACCTGGTGCCGCTCTAGCTCGCCGGCGATGCGGTCGACGTTGGTCTCGACCTTGGCATACTTGGTTTTAAGGGCCTCGAGAGACTTGTCCGCCTTTTTAAACAGGCCGAAAAAGCCCTTGCGCTCCTCCTCAGCGTCAAAGTTTTGCAGCTCCACTACTAAGTTGGAGATCATGTCGCCGACCTCGCCCATGTCCTTGGTGCGAACACTGTTCAGGGCGCTCTCGGAGAAGGAAGCGATATTTTTCTGGGCGGCGAGGCCATATTGCAGCACGATGGCGGAATTAGACAGGTCTATCTTCTGCACGAAGTCCTTCACAGCCTTCTGCTCGGCCTCGGTCAGTACGCTCAGATCTGGACCGGCAGCAACAGGCGCGGCAGCCTGCTCGGCAGCGGTGGCCAGTGTGGGAATTTCAGTGCTCTCTGCGGTCTGGGTTGGGACGGCATCGGGCTCCAGCGTCAACTCGGGGATACGGTTGTCATCCATTATAATGTCCTCCTTTTGATTGGTTAGAGGGAAGGTCCGCTCTGTTTCTGACTCAGACCCTCAGCGGCCATCATGCGCTCGAGGACCTCGACTTCGGCGTTGATATCCATGGTGCGGGCGCTGAACAAAGCGTCCAGCTGGTGCTGGAACGCCTCCAGAACGGTGTCCAGCATCCCGGCAATGCGGCCTTTGGCCTCGGTAACCTCTGAGCCCGCCGCGCCGCTGCTGTCCAGCTCGTAATAGCTCTCCAGAAGTTTGAGCGTCGTGGGCAAGTAGTAATTCATAAACCGGCGCAACTGGGGCAGCAGCTCCGGGTGAGCAGCCACCTGGGCAAAGATGCGTTGGGCGATGGTCTCCATCTGGTCCAGCTGCCAGGAGATGCGCGGGTCCTCAATCTTGACATTGAGGGCACGGAGCTTGGCAATGCCCTCCCTGCCCTGCCGGATGGCGGCATCGACGGCGGCGTCGCCGGTCGTAGGTTCCGGCTCCTGGACGGTATAGTTTTTGCCTGGAAAGCGCTTCTTAAGCACCATATAGACGACCACGGACAGGGCCACGGGGATCAGAAAGTGCCAGAGCCTATACAGGGGCAGCAGCAGCGCATAGATCACCCACAGCGCCGCCACGCCATAGAGCGGAATGGCCGAAGCCTTATGAACCTGCTTCATGGGGGTACCTCCTGGGTCTTTTAGGGATATTTTATATCCTGGACACCAGGAAGTCAAGTAATTCTGCCGCAATCACAGTTGACACAGCTACAAATCTGGGATATGATTAATTTATTCCAGAAAAGGGAGAACGTATTATGTTGACACTCGATCGGTTTCGCGAAGCCAGAGCGCTCTTATCTGGCGTAATTAATGAAACAAGCCTGATGTATAGCCCGTATTTTTCCCGTATCAGCGGCAATCAGGTGTATCTAAAGCCCGAAAACATGCAGGTAACCGGCGCCTATAAAGTACGCGGGGCCATGTATAAGATCAGCACACTCACGGACGAAGAGAAGGCAAAGGGCCTGGTCACCGCCTCGGCAGGTAACCACGCCCAGGGCGTGGCCTTTGCCGCCCAGCGCAGCGGCATCGAGGCAACCATCGTCATGCCCACGACCACGCCTCTGGTAAAAGTCAACAACACCAAGGACTACGGCGCCAAGGTTCTGCTGCAGGGCGAGAACTTCGACGCCAGCGCCGCCATCGCTCAGCAGCTATCTGAGGAAAAGGGCCTGACCTACGTCCACCCCTTCAACGACACCGCTGTCGCCACTGGTCAGGGCACCATCGCCTACGAGATTTTCAAGGATCTGCCGGACGTGGAGGTCATCCTCATCCCCATTGGGGGCGGCGGACTGGCCGCCGGCGTGAGTACGCTGACGAAGCTGCTCAACCCCGGCGTCAAGGTCATCGGCGTGGAGCCCGTGGGCGCTGCCAGCATGAAGGCGGCCCTGGCTGCGGGTAAGCCCGTCACTCTCCCCACAGTGGACACCATCGCAGACGGTGTGGCGGTCCGGACCGTTGGCGACCAGGTGCTGCCCTATATCCAGCAGAACCTGGACGATATCATCACCATCCACGACGAGGAGCTGGTCTCCGCTTTTTTGGATGTGATGGAAAAACACAAGATGATCGTGGAAAACTCCGGCCTACTGACCATCGCAGCCCTGAAGCACCTTGATTGCAGGGACCGGAACGTCGTTTCCATCCTCTCCGGTGGCAACATGGACGTCATCACCATGTCCAGCCTGGTTCAGCACGGTCTGGTCACCCGCGGACGCGTGTTTACCTTCTCGGTACTCCTGCCGGATCGTCCCGGTGAGCTGGCCCGTGTGGCCGAAATCGTCGCAGAGCAGCAGGGCAACATCATTAAGCTCGATCACAACCAGTTCGTCTCCATCAACCGCCAGCACGCTGTGGAGCTGCGCGTGACGCTGGAGGCTTTCGGCCACGACCACAAGCGGCAGATCCTGCAGGCCATGCAGCAGGCAGGATATGAAGTTACACTGATCCCTTCCTATAATTTACAGGATTGAGGTAACGCATCATGGTCAAGCTCTCCCCTTCCATCCTGGCAGCGGACTTTGCCAACCTGGAGCGGGACATTCACAGCGTAGAGTCGGCAGAGTTTCTGCACATCGACGTCATGGACGGGCTCTTCGTCCCCAATCTCTCCGTTGGCATTCCTGTGGTACAGGCTATCCGCAAGGTCACCGACATGACCCTGGACGTGCATCTTATGATTGTCCAGCCCGGGCGCTATGCAGAGCGCTTCATCCGGGCAGGCGCTGATTTGCTGACCATCCACCTGGAGGCGGACAGCCCGGAGCAGATCGCCCAGACCCTCCGGCAAATCCGCGACCTCGGCTGTAAGGCCTCCCTGAGCATCAAACCTGCCACTCCCGCAGAGGCTCTGATCCCTTACCTGCCCCTGTGCGACATGGTCCTGGTGATGACCGTGGAACCTGGCTTCGGCGGTCAGGCCTTCTTGGCCGATCAGCTGCCGAAGATCCGGACCATTGCCGAAGCCATCCGCAGCGGCGGCTATGACTGCCTGCTGCAAGTCGACGGCAGCATCGACCGGCGCACCGCTCCCCTGGTGGTTCAGGACGGGGCAAATGTGCTCGTGGCGGGCACTTCCATTTTCTCAGCTCCCGACCGGCAGGCCGCCCTGACGGCGCTGCGCGTAAGTCCATAACTGCATTGTTTTTTTGGACACTTGGCACAGGCCAGGTGTCCTTTTTTGTGCAAAAGATACCAAAGATGCCAATTGTCAGCTAAGTAACAAGCTGTTATTGACTTTTGCAGACTGAATTGATATAATGGGGTTCGTTAATATACGAAAGAAGTGATGTTGAAAATGCCTCCCGCAAGCCAACGCAAGATGGTGCGGACCTATCTCGATGAGATCCCGCACGGCAACGAAGAGTTCCACGAACAAGAGATCAAAAAAACCCGCGCAGAACGCAAAGTCTTGACCGACGGCGCTACAGACCGTATCCTTTATAAGGATATCATTCGCATCGCCTGGCCCTCTCTGCTGGAGCTGATGCTGACCTCGCTGGTGTCCATGGTCGACATGATGATGGTCGGCAGTATGGCCGACGGTACCGCCGCCATCTCCTCGGTCTCCCTGGCGACGCAGCCCCGCTTCATCTTTATGACAATGATCATGTCCCTCAACACCGGCGCCACCGCCGTCGTCGCCCGCGCCCGCGGACGCAATGAGCACGACCGCGCCAACGATATTCTCAAGCAGGCCCTAGCCTTTTCGTTCTTCTTGTCGATCCTCTCCTCCATCATCGGCTTCACCTTTGCCGAGCCGCTGATCCGCCTGATGGCCGGCTCCGGCATGGCAGAGTCCACCGTTGCCGACGGCGTGAGCTACCTGCGCATCCAAATGTGCGGCTTCTTTACCCTCTCCTTGACGCTGTGTATCACCGCCTCGCTGAGAGGTACAGGCAATTCCCGCGTCCCGATGGTCTACAATATGACCTCAAACCTCGTCAACGTCTTCTTTAACTACCTGCTCATCAACGGTAACTTCGGCTTTCCAGCCCTGGGCGTCGCAGGCGCTTCCATCGCTACCGTCATCGGCCAGGTTGTGGCCATGTTCATGGCCTTCTACTCCATCACCTGCGGCAAGTACTACTTCAAAATCAAGATTATAGAGAAGTTCCGCCTGGACTTCAAGATCATCGGGGCCATCGCCAAGGTCGGCATCCCCGCCCTACTGGAGCAATGCATCATGCGCGTTGGCATGATCATCTTCTCCCGCCAGGTCTCCTCCTTGGGCGAGGTCGACTTTGCTACCCATAACGTGTGCACGACCATC
>CALWWH010000161.1 GCA_944385195.1 uncultured Oscillospiraceae bacterium
CTTGATGACCATCTTGCGGCCGCAGAGCTCGCAGACCTCGTCAGTCTCCTCATCGGGGACCTTGATGCGCACACCCTCCAGGGCAGTCTCCGCCTGCTCCATGTCGTGATGGAAGCCGTTATAAAACTCCCCCAAAACATCGCGCCAGTAGAGCTCGCCATCGCCAATCTTATCCAGCTTCTCCTCCATACCGGCGGTGAACTGGACATCGATGATATCCTGGAAGCGTTCTTTCATTAACTGAGTAACCACTTCGCCCAGGGGCGTGGGAGACAGGCGGCGGTCCTGCTTGATGACATAGGCGCGGTCGATGATGGTGGAGACGATCGTGGCATAGGTGGACGGCCGGCCGACTCCCTTTTCCTCCATGGCGCGGACCAGCGTCGCCTCCGTGTAGCGGGGAGGCGGTTGGGTAAAATGCTGCTGCTTGACAGGGGGCGGCGCTAGCTGAACGACCTCGCCCTCCTGCAAATCAGGCAAGGGGGAGCCGTTTTCCTCCTGCTCGTCGTCCTTACCCTCCTCATAGACGGCGGTAAAACCTGCGAACTTGAGGCTCTGGTGGTTGGCGCGGAAAACATGGCCTGCGCTGACTGTATCGATTGCTACCGTTGTGTAGACAGCGTTGGACATCTGACAGGCCAAAAAACGAGACCAGATGAGCTTGTAGAGCTTGTACTGATCGACGGTCAGACTGCTGCGGATGTCCTCCGGGTCCAACCGGACATCAGAGGGCCGGATGGCCTCGTGGGCATCCTGGGCGTTGTTTTTGGCCTTGTATTCCCTGGGCGAGCCGGGGTAATAGTCCGCACCGTAGCGGTCCAGGATAAACTCCCGGGCAGCGGCGGTGGCATCGTCGCTCAGACGCAGAGAGTCGGTACGCATATAGGTAATCAAGCCTACCGTACCCTCGCCGGCAATGTCAACGCCCTCATAGAGCTGCTGGGCAATGGCCATCGTGCGTTTTGGCGTCATACCCAGCTTGCGGGAGGCCTCCTGCTGCAAGGTAGAGGTAATAAAAGGGGGTGCGGGATTGCGGCGCTTTTCACCGTGCTTGACAGTCTTGACCACAAAGGCAGACGCAGCTGCCTCCGCCAGAATGGCATCCACCTGGGCCTCAGAGGTAAGCTCTCCCTTCTTGCCCTCGGACTCCTCCCCGAAATAGCTGGCCACAAAGCTACCGGGCTGGGCCGTGCGCTTGAGCGTCACATCGATTGACCAGTACTCCTGGGGCACAAAGGCGCGGATCTCTTCCTCGCGGTCCACCACCAGACGGGTAGCGACAGACTGAACGCGCCCCGCCGAGAGGCCGCGGCGGACCTTTTTCCACAGCAGAGGGCTGAGCTGATAGCCCACAATGCGGTCCAGAATCCGGCGGGCCTGCTGGGCGTCGACCAGGTCCTGATTGATGTCCCGGGGATGCTGGATAGAGGAGGTAACGACCTTCTTGGTGATCTCATTGAAGGTCACGCGCCGGGCCTTATCCTCGGGCAGATTCAGCAATTCCTTTAGGTGCCAGGAGATGGCTTCTCCCTCGCGGTCCGGGTCCGTGGCGAGGTAGACCATATCCGCCTTCTTCGCGCTCTTCTGCAAGTCCTTGATGATATCCTCTTTTCCCTTGAGGGGCTTGTACTCCGGCTCAAAATGATTCTCAAAGTCGATGCCCATCGTGCTCTTGGGCAGGTCCCGCAGGTGACCCATGCAGGCCTTGACCTCGTAGTCGGGGCCGAGATATTTTCCAATCGTCTTCGCCTTGGCCGGCGACTCGACGATGACCAGATTTTCCTTTGCCATGTTGTTCCTCCGAATGTGGGTATTGCACCCATATCGCTTATGATATCGAATCGCCGGGACCCAGCAGCGTCATCCGCTTGTCGGTGCCGCACTTGAGGATGCCACGCACCTCCAACAGCGTCAGCGAGGCCATGACCCGGTTAGCCGGGATCTGGCTGCGCTCGATCAGGTCGTCGGCGGTGAGCGGCTTCTCTGCCAGCAGGAGCACCAGCTCCCGCTCGTCACCCTCCACCTGCGATAAGATGGTTTCTAATTCAATATACGGTGTGTTCTCTGTCTTGTCAAATGATTTTTCATTTGTTTGCTCGTTTTTCGCTTTTTTCTCCGGTTTTTCCTCTGATTCGACCGGTTCTCCTCCCTCGGCCAGCGCGCTCTTTCGTTCCTCATACGATAGATCCAGCTGCTGTCCGCCCGGACGGTAACGCAGCTTGCCTGGGAACATCGCCGCATAATCCTGTACAACCTCCCAGCCGTTGGTGACCAGTATTGCTCCGTCACGGATGAGTCGATTGGTCCCCACGCTGGAGGGGTTGTCGATACTGCCGGGGATGGCATAAACATCGCGCCCCTGCTCCAGGGCGTGGTTGGCAGTGATCAGTGCGCCAGACTTCGCCGGGGCCTCGACAACGAGCGTCCCCAGTGCCAGAGCAGACAAGATACGGTTGCGCTCTGGAAAATGAGAGCCTTTGGGCGGTGTCCCTGGGGGATATTCACTCAGCAGGCAGCCCCAGCGGGCCACATCACGAAATAATGCCCGGTTTTCTCTTGGATATACCACATCCACGCCCCCGCCCAAAACGCCTGCCACCGGCCCGTCGCCCATAAGGGCGCCCTCAATGGCCATGGCATCGATACCCTTGGCCATACCGGAGACCACCGTTGCCCCACAGCGAGCGATCTGATAGCCCATGCGCTTGGCCGTCATCAGTCCGTATGCACTAGCCGAGCGGGTACCGACCACGGCGATGGCCGCCTGGGAATCGAACGGCAACATCCGTCCCAGACAGTAAAGAACCGCCGGAGGATGGTCGATGGCGCGCAGACGGTCTGGGTAGGCTGCATCCTGCATGGTGTAGATGGCAATGTTTTTCTCATAGCAAGCAGACAAAATCCGGTCTGCGATGCCGAGGTCTTTGTTTTGCAGTGCACTGCGTGCCCGGTTTCCCAGACCATCCACCATGGTCAGGGCATCGCTGCTGGCAAAATAGACCTCATCCGCCGCGCCAAAATATCGCAGCAGGAGCGTGCGCTCCCGCAGCGTAATTCCTTCGAGGTTGGTCAGCCAGAGCCAGTATTTGAGCATCGCATATCCCTCACTTTTATGCTTGTCGGTTTCTCCGCAGCTCCCACAGCAGCACTGTCGCAGCTGAGGCCGCATTGAGAGACTCCACATGTCCCTCCATGGGAATGATCACATGGGCATCGGCCGCGTCCAGCAGCATCTGACTGACACCGCTGCCCTCGCTGCCGATGACAACAGCGGCTGCCTCGAGACCGATCTGGTCCAGGGGCCTCGAGGTCTCGGACAGGGCTGTAGCCAGCAATCGCAGCCCCGCTGTCTGGCAGCGCCAGGGGAGTGTCTCTCGGCGTACCGTCATCACTGGCTGGCGCAGCGCGCTGCCCATGCTGGCGCGCAGAGCTTTTGGCCCCCAGGGATCAGCGCAGTCCTCAGTCAGCACCACCAGCGGCGCTCCGAAGGCCTCGGCCGTCCGCAGGATGGTCCCCACGTTGCCGGGGTCCTGGACACCGTCGAGAATCAAACTCCCCGTCGGGATCTCTCCGCTTGCCTCAGCGGGCCGAGCGGCGATGAAGAGCACACCCTGGGGCGTCTGCATCTGGGAGACCGCCTTCAGCAGCGCCGCTGGGACCTCGACCAGGCGCACATCGGCCGGCAGCTGCGGCGGCGTCTGCCCCTTGGCATAGACCACAGTCTGCAAGTTTCCATATCGAGCGGCTTCGGTCAGAAGCTTCCACCCATCTCCCACCATCTCTCCGCTGCGGCGGCGTTCCCCCGCACTGTTCTGGAGCTTTACCAAATGCTGCAGCAGCGGGTTTTGACGGCTGGTGATGCGTTCGACCTGCCCCATAAAAGTTCCTCCAATACACGTCCGATGGCGGCACAGAGCCTCTGTGCCGCCAAAAAGATCTTATTCAGTCTCTCCATCTGGGTCCATCCCCACCAGGGCGCGGGCCATCCGCAGGCAATCCTGCGTCCGCTGGATGTCCAGGTCGTCCTGCGTGAAAGCGCCGAAGTCACTGATGCAGAGGTAAATATCGTCCGCCAACGTCAGCTCCTGCAGGACCTCGTTATCCGCCAAGGAGCGGCGCAGGGGGTTATCTGGGTCTGGTGTAATTCCGTAGTTCTCCAGAGGCTGGAAGTACTCCATCGACGAGGCAGTATAGGCCGCCGAATACTCGTCATTGAGTAGGTAGATGACATATTCCGCCTCCGTCGAACATAGGAAGAACCGCTCCTGCATCTGGCTGGCAAAGCTGTCGTCCATAAAATTCAGCAGCTCCAGATATACATGTGTCTCGCCATCGCCATTGATGTCCCCCAGGGCCTCTTCCAAAAAGAGCTGAAGCGGCTTCATATTCTCCTCCGTCATGGCGCGGTAGGTACCCACAACCACGCGGGCATCGTACTTGACACTGCCAACAGACTCGACAATGATGAACAGGATCAATGCGATTACACCTACCGTCACCAGCAGTTTCCACTTGCTGTGAAACCAGAAGCTGTTGACGAACCAGTGCTTGAATCCGCCGTTTTGTGCGATCTCTGCTTTGAGTTTTTTGAACATATCTGTCTTGCCTCCGTCTGTGCGGTCACGGCGAATTGTCTCGTGTTATAGTATTATAGCATAGGATTTGAAATGTGGCAACCTAAAAAAGCGAAGGTCGCCGGACTCAGAACTCTTCCTTCAAGCTTCGGTGGAAGAGCATCTCCATGGTAGTTTGGGGGTCGGCTTTTTCATATAGTATATCATACACCGCCCAACAGATTGGCAGCTCAACCGCATACTGCTCTGAGAGCAGCTTCAGGGCGCGGACTGTATAGTAGCCCTCGGCCAGTTTCGTGTAAGGCTCGCCGGTGATGAAGCACTCCCCAAAGCGACGATTCTGACTGTGCGGCGAGAACAAGGTCGCCTCATAGTCGCCCAGGTGGCACAGCCCATAGGCTGAGAGTTCCTTGCCGCCCATGGCTGTGATCAGGCGCGAGATCTCGCGGGTTCCGCGGCTCATGAGAGCCCCTTTGAGCGTGCCGATCCCCGCACCGTCCAGCATTCCGGCCGCGATGCCGATGACGTTCTTCGCCGCCGCACCGATCTCATTGCCGATCAGATCCGTCCCGTAGTAAAAGCGGATCAGACTGCTGGAAAACTCGTCCACGAGCATTCGTTTGAGCCCCTCGTCCTCGCTGTCTATGCTCATACAGTTCGGCACGCCGCGTAAAAACTCCTGTACATGGCCCGGCCCGATCCACACCGCCACCGGGTTAGAGGCATCCAGCGTATCCCCAACGATCTGGCTCAGGCGGCGTCCCGTCTCGATCTCGATGCCCTTCATACACAGCACCACCGGCGTCCGCCGCAGGTCCAGCAGCTGCCCGCACAGGGAGCGCAGCTGCTGGGTTGGAATGGAGATGACGATGATTTCCGCGCTCCGAGCTGCGCCGATGTCGTCGGTCAGCGCGATCGACTCCGGCAGGGTCAAGTATTCATTTTGCCGTGTGGTTTGCAGCTGCGCCAGCGTGCCGGAACCGGGCCGTCCGTAAAGCGTGACCTGGTGGCCAATATAATCGAGATACCAGGCAATAAACGAACCCCATCGGCCGCAGCCGAGAACCGTGATGTGTTTCATGTTCTTCCCCTCACAAGCGCTTTAGATAAACGCGTTCTTCGTTGTCCGCGGCAATGGCCTCTGTGCGGACATAGCCATGCTTTTCATAAAAGTGGTCCGCCGTCTGGGTGGTCAGAATGGAGGCCGGGAAACCACTGCGCACAAACCAGCTCTCGGTCAATTCCAGCAGCGCCGCGCCATGGCTGCTATTACGGTGCTGCGGTGCCACCCAAAACTCCCGAATAAAGCCGATTTTCGTCCGGAAGAACCAGCTGCTCACCTCCAAGGCTGTGAACTGGAGAAAGCCAACTGTCTCGCCGCTGTCTGTCAATCGGAGATAGGCATAGTCCTTGCCATGGGGGTCATGGTTCATCTTTTGGAACACGACTTCCCAGTTTTTGATCCCAAAGCCCATTTCTGCACAGTAGCGCCGATAGGCAGCTTGGAAGGTTTGGCTGGAAAAGTCGTCGATAAAAATGTCTTTCACGTTGCAGGCCCTCCTATGGGGGAGTTGCGTGGTGTTTGTGCCGTTGGCGCAAGCCGCCAGATACGCCACGCGGAGCGGGGCCCATTTCTTTGCCGGCATTGAGCCTTTCCTTCAGGCATCTTCAGCGCCGGTCCTGTGCCCTTGGTTAAAAAAAGAACCGATCACCTATGTGAC
>CALWWH010000162.1 GCA_944385195.1 uncultured Oscillospiraceae bacterium
AACGCCATCCGCTATATCTACGAAGAAGAGTCCATCTCGACGCTGTTCTGATGTTCTTCGGCAGACAATCTTCGGCGGTGGAGTGGATCATCGCCGGCCTGGGAAACCCCGGGGGCAAGTACGAGGGCACGCGGCACAACGTGGGCTTTGCCGTCACGTATCTGCTGGAGGACAAACTGGGCCTGCGCTGTAACCGGGCCAAGTTCCACGCCATGTACGGCCTGGGCAAGTACCAGGGCAAGGCGATCCTGCTCATGCGGCCGCAGACCTATATGAACCTGTCCGGCGAGGCGGTGGCCCAGGCGGCGCAGTTTTACAAGGTGCCGCCGGAGCGCTGCCTGATCCTCTTTGACGACATCTCCCTGGAGCCGGGGCGGATTCGGGTCCGCCGGGACGGCTCCGCCGGCGGGCACAACGGCGTCAAGTCCATCATCGCCCAGCTGGGCAGCCGGAACTTCCCCCGGGTCAAGGTCGGCGTGGGGGCCAAGCCCCACCCGGACTATGAGTTGGCCGACTGGGTGCTCTCGCGCTTTTCTGCCCAGGAGCAGAAGTCCCTGGAGCCGGCCCTGGAGCGGGCCGCCGAGGCGGCGCTGACGGTGGTGGCCGAGGGCGTGGAGGCCGCGGCGAGCAAGTTTAATGGTCAAGTTTAACGCAAAATAAATCCAAATAGTGCCGAAGAGGGGTGGTGACGCGGTCATCACCCCGCCTGCGGCTGTAGTGGCGGCGCTGAGGGAAGGCTGCCAAGGCAGCAAAAGGAGGATTCGCCTATGCAATATCTACTCTCGGCCCTGCGGGCCATGCCGGAATACGAGACCCTGCGCAAAGCCGTGCTGGCGGGAGAGCCGGCCTGCGCCTCGGGCCTGGCGCAGATCCACCGGGCGCATGTGCTCGCGGCGCTGCACCGGGACACCGGGCGGCCCGTCGTGGCCATCTGCGCCGACGATCAGGCGGCGCAGCGCATGGCGGCGGATCTGTCCGCGTTTTTGCAGGCGCAGGTGCCGGTCCTGCCCAGCCGGGAGCTGACGCTGCTGGACCTGGACGCGGTCTCCCGGCAGTGGGAGCAGCAGCGCCTGGCGCTGCTGTGGCAGCTGGGGCAGGGGCAGCTGCCGGCCCTGGTGGCCTCGGCCGGGGCGCTGGCCCTGCGCACCATGCCCCGGCAGACCCTGGCCCAGGCGGTCATCCGGCTGCAAGTAGGCAGCAGCTATGCCCTCGAGGCCCTGACCGCCCAGCTGGCCGCGGCGGGCTACAGCCGCTGCGATATGGTCGAGGGGCCGGGGCAGTTTGCCCTCCGGGGCGGGATTCTGGACGTCTACTCCCCGGGCAGCGCCCTGCCGGTGCGGGCGGAGTTTTTTGGCGACGAGCTGGACGCCATGGGGTATTTCGATCTGAGCAGCCAGCGCCGGGTGGAGAACCTGAGCCAGGCGCAGCTGTTGCCGGTGGCGGAGGTGCTGCCCGGGCTGCACCCCGGCGCTCTGGAGGGCCTGGGCCAGGCCTTTGCCGCCCTGGCCGGCCGCCTGCGCCGGCGCAAGCACCCGCCCCTGGAGCTGCTGGCGACGATGCAGAAGGATCTGGACCGGATGCAGCAGGGCCTGAGCTTCGCCGCAGCGGACCGCTATCTGAGGCTCATCTACCCCGGCGCCGGCTGCGGGGCCGAGTATATCCCCGCCGAGAGCCTGGTGGCCCTGTGCGACCACGGGGCCATCGCCCGGCAGATGCAGGCCGACGAGGAGCAGCGGGGCCTGGAGCTGGACGGCCTGCTGCAATCGGGGATGCTGGCCGGGGAGCTGGCAGATTTTTCTGCCGGCTGGGACGAATTTTGCGGAAACCTGGAGGGCCGTTCCTGCGTCTATCTCAATAGTTACCTCTCGGCGAAATTCCCGGCAAATTTGCAGCCCAAGAGCCTGGTGAGCGTGACCGCGCGGCAGCTGCCGTCCTATGCCGGGTCGGTGGAGACCGCCGCGGGGGATCTGAGGCACTATCAGGCCAGCGGCTTTGGCTCGGTGGTGCTGGTGGGCAGCCGCAAGCGGGCGGAGCTTTTGCAGCAGATCCTCGGCGAGCACGGGGTGGGCACGATGCTGGCCTTTCCCGACGGGCAGATGCCAAACCCCGGGCAGACCTTCCTGTGCGCCGGGTCGCTGTCGGGGGGAATGGAGTACCCGACGCTGAAGCTGGCGGTGCTGACCGAGGGCCAGATTGCCGCTGCCCGGAAAAAGCGCCGGCGGGACAGGACTTCCCCCAGCAACCGCCGGAAGCTCTCGTCCTTCACAGACCTGGCCCCCGGGGACCTGGTGGTCCACGACTACCACGGCATCGCCCGCTACGTGGGCATGGAGCAGGTGAAGGTGGACGGCGTGGTCAAGGACTACGTCAAGCTGGCCTACGCCGGCAGCGACGTGCTCTATGTCCCGGCCACGCAGCTGGACCTCATCAGCAAATATATCGGCGGCGGCGAGGAGGCCCCGGTCAAGATCAACAAGCTCGGCGGCGACGCCTGGCAGAAGACCAAGGCCCGGGCCAAGGCCGCGGCCAAGGACATGGCTGCGGGGCTGGTGAAGCTCTACGCCGAGCGGCAGCGCCGGCCGGGCTACGCCTTCGGGCCGGACACCCCCTGGCAGCAGGAGTTTGAGCAGAGCTTTCCCTATCCGGAGACGGAGGATCAGCTGCGCTGCATCGACGAGATCAAGGCCGACATGGAGCGCCCCACGCCCATGGATCGCCTGCTGTGCGGCGACGTGGGCTTCGGCAAGACCGAGGTGGCGCTGCGGGCGGCGATGAAGGCCGTGCTCGACGGCAAACAGGTGGCCATCCTGGTCCCCACCACCGTCCTGGCCCAGCAGCACTACGCCACGGCCCGCAGCCGCTTTTCCGGCTTTCCGGTGAACGTGGAGGTGCTCTCGCGCTTTTGCAGCGCGGCCGAGCAAAAGCGCATCCTGGCTTCCCTGGCCGCAGGGAGCGTCGACCTGATCATCGGCACCCACAAGCTCCTGGGCAAGAACGTCAAGTTCAAGGATCTGGGCCTGCTGATCATCGACGAGGAGCAGCGCTTCGGCGTGAGCCACAAGGAGCGGCTCAAGGAGCTGGCCGTGGGCGTGGACGTGCTGACCCTGTCGGCCACGCCCATTCCCCGCACGCTCAACATGGCCCTGTCGGGCATCCGGGACATGTCCACCATCGAGACCCCGCCCGGGGACCGCTATCCGGTGCAGACCTTTGTGCTCGAGCACGACGAGGGGCTGATTTTGGAGGCCATCCGCCGGGAGCTGGTCCGCGGCGGGCAGGTCTACTACCTGCACAACCGGGTGGAGAGCATCGACCAGTGCGCCGCGCGCTTGCAGCGGCGGCTGACCGAGACCGGCACCGAGGCCGTGGTGGCCGTGGGCCACGGCAAGATGGGCGAGAAGGGCCTGTCGGAGGTCATGCAGCGCATGAGCGACGGCGAGATCCAGGTCCTGGTCTGCACCACCATCATCGAGACCGGCATCGACATCCCCAACGTCAACACCCTCGTCATCGAGGACGCCGACAAGATGGGCCTGGCGCAGCTGCACCAGATCCGGGGCCGCGTGGGCCGCAGCGCCCGCCACGCCTACGCCTATCTGACCTTCCGCCGGGGCAAGGTCCTCAGCGAGGTGGCCGACAAGCGGCTGAGCGCCGTGCGGGAGTTTGCCCAGTTCGGCTCCGGCTTCAAGATCGCCATGCGCGACCTGGAGATCCGGGGCGCGGGCAACCTGCTGGGCGCGGAGCAGTCGGGGCACATGCTCAGCGTGGGCTACGACATGTACCTCAAGCTGCTGGAGGAGGCGGTTTTGGAGGAGCGGGGGCAGGAGGAGGCCGCGCCCAAGGAGTGCGCCGCCGACCTGACCATCGCGGCCAACATCCCGCAGAGCTACGTCGCCTCCGGCGAGCAGCGCATGGACCTGTACCGCCGCATGGCGGCCGTGCGCAGCCGCGAGGACGCCGACGAGCTGCTAGACGAGATCGTCGACCGCTTCGGCGACCCGCCCAAGAGCGTCCTGAACCTCATCGACGTGGCCCTGCTGCGGGCCGAGGCCGCCCGGGCGGGCATCCGCGAGATCACCCAGCGGGACAGCCGCATCAGCTTCACCATGGCCGAGCTGCCCCTGGAGGCAGTGAGCAAGGTGGTCAGCGAGCCGGCCTTCCGCGGGCGGGTCTACTTCTCCGCCGGCCAGACTCCGCTGCTGAGCCTGCGGCTGCAAAAGGATGAGGACCCCCTGCGGGCAACGAGGGACTTCATCGCCAGGTACCGGGCCTGCACCGGCTGAGCCCCAGGCCCGCATCCGTGAACAATTTGTGAATCCTCTCGACAACAGATTGCATTTTTCGGCCCAGAGCGTATATAATACACTGACGGTGATTCCCCATAGTGTTTGCCATTACCGCAGAAAGGCGTGAGTACCATAAAGACAACAACCAAGTCCACCGGGCGCAGCAAGGGCGCCTATGAGCGCGCCCCGGAGGGCGTGCAGCGCCGCACGACGGCCCGGCGGAATCCCAGGAAAAAAACGATGGCCGTGCCCATCGTCATCATCTGCCTGCTGGCGGTGATCATCGCCGCAGGCGCGGGCTACGTCATACATATGAAGACCCTGGCCGAGGGCGACACCATCTTCCCCAATGTCAAGGTGGCGGGCGTCAACGTGGGGGGCATGACCCGCGAAGAGGCCGCCGCCGCCATCCACAGCGCCGTGGACGGCCAGTATGAGCATAATCAGCTCCTGGTCAAGCTCCCGGACCGGGTGCTGGAGCTGACGCCGGAGCTGACCAAGGTCAGCATCGACGTGGACGCGGTGGTGGATATCGCCTGGAACTACGGCCGGGAGGGGAACTTCTGGCAGATCGCCAAGGCATATCAAACCGCCGGGGATGAGGAGTACGTCATCGACATCGACGATGCCGTGACCCTCGACAGCGAGGCCATCCGCGCCCTGATCGACCAGACGGCCGCCGAGGTGGCCCAGGACATGGTCCGCACGGAGGTCAACGTCAATAAGGCGGCCAAGACCATCACCATCACCCAGGGCACGCCCAGCCGCCAGCTGGACGCCGATGCCCTCTTTGAGGCGGTCATCAAGGCCTACTCCAACAACGACTTCACCACCCTGACCATGGACTATATCGAGCAGCAGCCGGAGCAGGTGGATCTGCTGGCCATCTACGACCAGTTCTGCTACGAGCCCACCAACGCCGAGTATGATGAGGCCAGCGGCAAGGTCAACGAGAGCAGCGTCGGACTGGGCTTCGACTTCGAGGCCGAGAACGAGAAGCTGCAAGCCCTGGCCCCCGGCGAGACCTACGTCATCCAGATGGAGCAGATCCAGCCCGAGGTCAGCACCGAGGACGTCACCGCGACCCTCTTCCAGGACGTCCTGTCCCAGTTTAGCAGCCTCTATGAGTGGAATCCCCCCCGGACCCCCAACCGGCCCCCGGCCTGTGAGGAGATCGACGGAACCATCCTGGCCCCCGGCGAGGTGTTCTCCTTCAATGATGTGGTCGGTGAGCGCACCGCCGCCCGCGGCTTCCAGCCCGCGGCCGTGTACGTGGGCGTCGAGACGGCCAATGAGCTGGGCGGCGGCGTGTGTCAGGTGGCCTCCACCATCTACTACTGCGCCCTGATGGCCAACCTGGAGATCGTGGAGCGGACCGAGCACCGCTACCTGGTCACCTACGTCGACCCGGGCATGGACGCCACCGTCTACTGGGGCCAGCTGGACTTCCAGTTCCGCAACAACACCAAGTACCCCATCAAGATCCTGGCCAACACGGACGATGGCTACTGCAACATCACGCTCCTGGGCACCAACGAGACCGGCGAGTACGTCAAGATGACCTACAACTGCCTGAGCACCACCGGCTACGAGGAGGAGATCAAGGTAGACCTGAACCAGCCGCCTGAGTACGAAAAGGTCACCCAGACCCCCTACGTGGGCTACGAGTACGAGACCTTCCGCAACGTCTACAGCGCCGACGGCGAGCTGCTCTCCTCCGAGCGGGAGGACTACAGCGCCTACGCCAGCCGCGACAAGATCATCACCGTCGGCTACGGCAACCCGCTCATCCCGCCCGACTATGAGTACCCCGAGGGCACCGTCCTGCCCGAACTGCCCGGCACAGAGGAGCCCGGCGCCGACGAGCGTCCCGAGGGCAGCGACCCGAATCTGCCCGGCGACGGTCAGCTGCCCGGCGAGGGCCAGCTGCCTGGTGAGGGCCAGCTGCCTGGTGAGGGCCAGCTGCCCGGCGACGGGGAGGGCCCCACCGATCCGGACCTGCCCAGCAGCGAGGAAGGCGGCCAAGGGTCCGGCAATGAGGGCGGCAACGAGGGCGGCAATGAGGGCGCCGACCCCGGCTGGCTGCCCTCCGGCCCCACTGACCCCAACGCGGGCAGCGAGGGCAGCGGCGATGGCAGCGGCGGCGGATTCGAGATCTCCGGCGACGCATAAGCCTGCATAAGCCCGGAAAACAAAGCAAAACCATCCCGGCGCGCGGATCATTCCTGCGCTCCGGGATGGTTTTGGTCATTTGAGGATGTAGATGCTGTCGTGCAGCGCATACCAGTTTTGATAGTGCTTGCGCAGCTGGGCCACCAGGGCGGCGGCCTCGGGGTCCTCCTGGGCAAAGTCGCAGAAGGCGTCGTCCACGTTGCAGCCCCCGCGCCACTCACCCAGATAGATCAGGCGGCAGCTGGGGTTGTGCTGGCGCAGCCAGGCGAGAATCTGCTGGGGCAGCGGGCCGATAAAGGGCCAGGACAGGAGGACGAAGTCGACTTTTTTGCCGTATTTTTTCACGGCCCGCAGGGCGTCCATGCGCCGAACCTTGACCCAGCGGCGGCCGAAGGTGTCGCGCAGGGAGAAGTTGTCCGTGGGCAGGACGCGGCAGCCGTACTGGCCCAGGGCCCAGGCCAGGGCGCCGGTGCCGGCCATGATCTCCAGACAGGGCCGCTGGCCGATGTAGGCCGCCAGGGGCCGCAGCCAGCTCTGGGCCAGCAGGGCGCAGCCCATGCTCTGGACGATGGCCTTGTGATAGGCCTCGCAGAAGTTGGTGCCATAGCCCACCGCCTCCGGGTAGCGCTCCGGGAGCCGGCGGTGGCGGATGGCGGAGTAGACGCTGGCCAGGACCGGCCGCTCGCCCAGCTCCCCGTCGCCGTAGAGCGCCCGCATCCGCTCCAGCTCCGAGACGTCGAAATAGTGGAAGTATTTTTGAATCGATCGCTTCATCCCCGGCACCTCCCAGTGACAGATACTTTATTGTAGCACAGCCGGGGCGGCTCGGCAAGAGAGAAATTCTCCGGCCCGGAGAGCATGACTTGCTATTTTATCCGGAATATGATATACTGAGCAGGCGAGGTGATCGGACATGAAAAACATCGGGCAGACGCTCCTGCGCCTGCGGACGGAGCAGAATCTCAGTCAGCGGGAGCTGGCGGCGCTGCTGGCCCGCGACGGCGTCCACGTGACCAATCAGGCCGTGAGCAAGTGGGAGAACAACGTCACCCAGCCCAATACCAGGCAGTTTCTGGCCCTGCTGCGGGCGCTGAAGGTCCGCGACGCCGTGGCGGTCTTTACAGGCACCCCGCCGGCGGACCCGCTGGAGGGCTTCAACGCCGAGGGCCGGGCCAAGGTGCGCTCGTACATCGACGATCTGGCGGCCACGGGCCGCTACCGGGCGGCGGCCAGCCTCCGCCGCCTGCCCCTGTACCGCCTGGCGGCCAGCGCCGGCACGGGCCAATTTCTGGACCAGTCCGAGGCCGAGCTGGTCCCCGTGGGGGAGGAGGTGCCCGCGGCGGCGGAGTTTGGCGTCCGCCTGGCCGGCGACTCCATGGAGCCGCGCTACCACGACGGCCAGGTGGTCTGGGTGCAGCGGCAGGAGAGCCTCCGCAGCGGCGAGATCGGCATCTTCCTCTACGATGACTGCGCCTACTGTAAGCTCCTGTCCCTGGACGCTCAGGGGGCAAGGCTGCTGTCTCTCAACCCAGCCTATGCGCCCATCGTCCTGCGGGAGGATGAAACCCTGACGGTCTTCGGACGCGTGGTGAGCTGAGTATGGAACAAAAACACATCGCCCAGGCCCCCCGCCGGGGGGATTTGAGCATCTGCAATCTGATCTTCTGCGCCATGGTCCTGCTGCTGCATCTGTGTTCGGATACCGTTGCCTATGCCGAGCCTGGGACGGCCTTTTACATCCCGGTGTTCTGCCTGTGGAAGCTGTGCTCTGTGGCCGTCTATGGCTTCGTGTTCCTGGCGGGCCTCAAGGGCTTCATCGGCCGCCGCCGCCCCATCGGAGAGTATTACCGCCGCCGGGTGACGGCAATCCTGCTGCCCTATGTGGTCTGGTCGGTGCTCTACTACCTCTTCCGCGCCTGGCTGGGCGGCAATGCGCCGAGCCTGGGCGGCTTGGGGCAGAGCCTCCTGCTGGGCAGCGCCGCGGCGCACCTATACTACGTGATCGCCATCATGCAGTTTTACCTGCTCATGCCCCTGTGGCGAAAGATGGCCGACAAGCTCCCGCCGGTCATCCTCCTGCCGGTGCTGGCGGCGCTCTCGACCCTGCTGCCGGACCTGATGGCCCGCGTCTGGTCGCGCCTGCTGCCCCAGGTCCCCGTATATCTCGACCGCTTCTTCCTGAGCTATATCTTCGTCTGGGTGGCCGGCTGCTACGCCGGGGCCAACTATGAGCAGTTCCATGTCCTGCTGCGCCGCTGCCGCTGGCCGCTGCGCATCGCAACCTTTAGCCTGCTGCCGCTGTACCTGTACTTCAGCTATCAGAATTATGTCAACCTACAGTGGTACGGCTTCATGACCTCCATGCAGCAGTACTTCGTCCTGCTGGGCATCGCGGCGGTGATGACCTACGGCCACCGGGGCGCAAATCTCATGCGCTTTCGGCTGCTGCAAGCCCTGGATCGGGCCAGCTACCAGATCTACCTGAGCCATATGGCGCCGCTGCTGGCTGCGCCGGCGATCCTAAGCCGCCTGGGCGTTACAGCCGCCGCGCCGCAGCTGCTGCTGCGGACGGTGATCGTCCTGGTGCCGACCCTGGGGGGCTGCCTGCTGTGGCAGTACCTGCGCGGGCGCTTGGAGGCCCGGCGGCCCTGCGCAGACGGCCGCTAGGGGCCGGCCTTTAGAAAAAACCCGGTGCATGCCAACAGCTGCGCCGGGTTTTGCTGTGGCTCCGGGCTGGGAAATATTGGCCCAGACCCGGTCCGGGTCAGGCAAGGGGGAGGCCAAGCGGCCGGATCCTCGCGCAGCGCTCGCAGAACCACGCCAAAAAGCACAATCGAATGTCCCCTTTTAACAGTCAAATTGGGACATCCTCCATATAAAACGTTTTTAAAACGATTCTGAAACGGTTTTTTACAGCCTTGGATTTGTGAAAAAAAGCTGTTGCACTGCCACCCTTGAACAGGTATACTATACTCAGTCCCGTTTGGATGCGGGAGCGTGTCTAAATTATTTATTTGCAAGGAGTAATGAGATATGAGCAAGAAACCCATGAAGATCGCCATCCTGGGCTGCGGCGGGATGGGCAGCGGCCACGCCCGCGCCATCGGCGGCCAGGGCAGCTACACCGATCAGCTGAGCTACGACGCCTTCCAGCAGGGCCAGGTGGAGATCACCAATCTGGCTGAGAAGCTGGTTTTGGCCGGTGTGTACGACATCGACCCCGTCCGCAGCCAGTGGGCCGCCGACTCCGGCTTCCACAACTACAAGGACTATGACGACATGCTGGCCGACCCCGAGGTCGACATCATCCTCATTGCCCTGCCCAACCACCTGCACAAGGACGCCGCCATCCGCGCCATGCGGGCCGGCAAGCACGTGCTGTGCGAGAAACCCGTCATGATGAACAGCCAGGACCTGATTGACGTCATGGAAGTGGCCAAGCAGACCGGCAAGGTCTTCTATCCCCGCCAGAACCGCCGCTGGGACAAGGACTTCCTGACCATTAAGAAGATCTACGACGAGGGGATGCTGGGCCAGACCTTCAACGTCGAGTGCCGCATCATGGGCTCCCGCGGCATCCCGGGCGACTGGCGCGGGGTCAAGGAGTACGGCGGCGGCATGATGCTCGACTGGGGCGTGCACATCCTCGACCGCATCCTGATGATGATCCCCGAGAAGGTCAAGCACGTCTTCTGCGCCAGCTACTATATCACCAACAAAGAGTGCGAGGACAACTTCAAGATCCACCTGACCTTCGAGAGCGGCATCACCGCCGTCATGGAAGTCGCCACCTGCCACTTTATCAACCTGCCCCTGTGGTATATGGCCGGCACCAACGGCACCGCGGTCATCAACAGCTGGGACTGCGACGGCAAGATCATGAAGCTGACCTCCTGGGAGGATAAGGACGCCACGCCCATCCTGGCCGGCGAGGGCCTGACCAAGACCATGGCCCCCCGCGCCAAGAACACCGTCCAGGAGCTGCCGCTGCCGGAGGTCGTCGTCGACCGCAACGCGCTGTACACCAACCTGGTCGACACCATCAACGGCGAGGCCGAGCAGATCGTCACCGCCGAGCAGGCCCTGCGCTGCCTGCGGCTGATGGAGGCCTGCTTCGAGTCCGCCGAGAAGCACTGCGTCATCGACTTTGAATAATCCAGGCCCGCCCCGGATAGAGAGCCGGGGCGGGCTTTTGCGCCCGGGCGATGGGACCAATTTCGACGGGTTTTTGTTGACGAAATGAAAAAAATGGGTTATAATGGTAGCCAAAATGTAAGATCAGGAGGCGCGACATGGAAGAGTTTGTGTCGTCATATGACAGATATTTATTTGCCCAGGGGACCCATTATGAGATCTATGAGAAGCTGGGTGCCCATGTATGTGAGCTGGACGGGGTGCAGGGCACCCACTTCGCCGTCTGGGCGCCCAACGCCCGGGCTGTGAGCCTGCTCTGTGGCCGCAGCGACTGGCAGGCCGACCGCATCTCTCTGTACCGGTTGGGGGAGGAGGGCGTGTGGGCCGCCTTCGTGCCGGGGATGGGCGAGGGCGAGCTATACAAGTTCGGCATCCGCGGCAAGGACGGGCAGTTTTATGAGAAGTCCGACCCCTACGGCTTTGCCATGGAGCTGCGGCCCGCGACGGCCTCCATCGTCACCACCCTGCGCCATGAGTGGCACGACCAGGCCTGGCAGGAGGCGCAGACGCTGGAGGACGGGGTGGTTAAGCCCGTTAGCATCTACGAAGTACATCTGGGCTCCTGGAAAAAGGACTATGCCCTCAACGAGGACGGCTTTCTCAACTACCGCCGCCTGGCCCACGAGCTGGCCGAGTATGTCAACTACATGGGCTACACCCATGTGGAGCTCATGGGCATCGCCGAGCACCCCTTCGACGGCTCCTGGGGCTATCAGGTCACCGGCTACTACGCCCCCACCGCCCGCTACGGCAGCCCGGAGGACTTTGCCTACCTGGTGGACCACCTGCACCAGCAGGGCATCGGCGTGATTTTAGACTGGGTGCCCTGCCACTTCCCTCGGGACGGCGCGGGCCTGAGCTGGTTCGACGGGGCGCCGCTGTATGAGTACGCCGACACCCGCCGGGGCGAGCACCCGGAGTGGGGCACCAAGTTCTTCGACCTGGGAAGGCCCGAGGTCAGCAACTTCCCGCTGGCCAACGCGCTGTTCTGGATCGAGAAATACCACGTCGACGGCCTGCGGGCCGACGCCGTCGCCTTTATGCTCTACCGGGGCTACGGCCGGGCCGAGGGCACCTGGGAGCTCAACGAGAAGGGCACCGACGAGAACCTGGAGTCGATGGAGTTTTTCCGCCACCTGGGCAGCATCCTGCGCCGCCGCGCGAGCCATGCCATGCTCATCGCCGAGGACTCCACCATCACCCAGGGCGTCACCACCACCCCCGAGAAGGGCGGCATCGGCTTTACCCACAAGTGGAACATGGGCTGGATGCACGATTTTCTGGAGTATCTGGCCCTGGACCCCGTCTACCGCCGCTATCACCACGGACAGATGACCAATACCGTCAGCTACAGCTTCCAGGAGCAGTTCATCCTGCCGCTGAGCCACGACGAGGTGGTTCACCTGAAAAAGCCGCTGCTGTACAAGATCCCCGGCAATATGGAGGACAAGATGGGCTGCCTGAAGACGGCCTACTGCTGGATGATCGGCCACCCGGGCAAGAAGCTGCTCTTCATGGGCCAGGACTTTGCCGAGACCTCGGAGTGGATGGAGGACCGGAGCATCGCCTGGCACCTGGCCGACGTGCCCGGGCACCGGGATGTAATGGAGGCCTGGCGGCGGATGCTGCATCTGTACCGCAGCGAGCCGGCCCTGTGGGACGACCGGCCCGGCACCTTCGAGTGGCTCAACGGGCTGGATGCCAACCGCAGCTGCTTCAGCTTCCTGCGCAAGCCCCGGGGCCGCCAGGGCGACACCCTGGTCTTTGTGTGCAACTTCACCCCCGTCGAGCGCAGGGACTACGTCACCGGCGTCCCGGCGGCGGGCGAGTATCAGCGAGCCCTGACCACCTACCCCGACCAGGACCCCTGGAGCGTCACTGCTGTGCGGGGCCTGACCGACGGCCGGCCGGCCCACCTGGACTTCTGCCTGCGGCCCTATGAGAGCGTGGTCTTCCGCGCCCCGGCCCTCCATCGCCAGCGGGTGCCGGCGATGCTGGCGGTCAAGGCGGCCCATGGCATCCGGGAGCTGGGCGCCCGGGCCGGCGCCGGCGGCAAGCGCATCCCCATCACGCAGCCCCGGGTCCGCCGCCCGGCGGTAGAGTAATCCGGAAGGCAGCGCCTGCACGAGCAGGCGCTGCCTTTTGACTGTCCAAAAGATGGGACAGCGGCGCAAAATCGAGTACTTGCGTATTGCACACCGGGGCAATATCCTTTATAATGAGTACAAAGGGGGCGGACTTATGAACCAGACGCAGAAGGAGCGGCTCCAGGCGCTGATCC
>CALWWH010000163.1 GCA_944385195.1 uncultured Oscillospiraceae bacterium
CTCCTGAAAAAGGCACTGGCCGGAGAAGCAATCATTGCCGCAATCCAACAGTTAGGAGAGCAAACATGGCAGAACGTCTGCAAAAATGGATCGCATCCCGAGGCGTGGCATCGCGCCGTACAGTGGAGGCGATGATCGAACAAGGCAGGGTGCAGGTCAATGGGCATCCTGCCTCCTTGGGTATGTGCGTAGAACCGTCGGATGAGATCACCATCGACGGCAAGCCGCTGCCCCCCGCGCCTAAGAAGCACTACATACTGCTCCATAAGCCCCGGGGCTTCGTGACCACGCTCTCGGACGAAAAGGGCCGACGGACGGTGGCCGAGTTGGTAGCAGACTGCGGTGAGCGGGTCTATCCCGTGGGGCGGCTGGACTACGACTCAGAGGGCCTGCTGCTGATGACCAACGACGGGGATCTGACCCAGCGGATGACGCACCCGAGGCATGAGATTGACAAGGTCTACAGCGTTCGTGTGAGCGGTTATACGGACCAGGGCATCTGCAAATTGAGAGCGCCAATGGCTCTGGATGGCGTCTGTCTGCGCCCGGCGCAGGTAAAAATACTGCAAGTGCAGGGCGACCGCGCGTCCCTCCAGATGACCATCCATGAGGGCAGGAACAGACAGATTCGCCGTATGTGCCAGCTGGCAGGCATGACCGTCCTGCGGCTGCGCCGCATCGCAGAGGGGCCGCTGGAACTTGGCACGCTTCCGCCGGGCAAATGGCGGGAGCTGACGGCCGAGGAACGCCGGGCTCTGGGCTGCAAATAAAAGGGAAATGACGATGGAAGACTTGCTATTTTGCAAGAATAAGTGTATCATAACGCTGAGGGACCCACACCAAACGATGTGAGGAGATAGAGAGATGCCGATAGATGTATTGACAAAAATCCAGTCCGGTATGGGCGGCTTTTCCAAGGGCCAGCGCCTGATTGGCAACTACATTACCACGTCCTACGACAAGGCGGCGTTTATGACCGCCAGCAAGCTGGGCAAGACGGTCAACGTCAGTGAGTCCACAGTCGTCCGCTTTGCTGTAGAACTGGGCTACGATGGATACCCAGCCCTGCAGAAGGCGCTGCAGGAGATGGTGCGCAACAAGCTCACCTCTGTCCAGCGTATGGAAGTGGCAGCCGACCGCATCGGCGACCAGGATGTCCTGAACATGGTCATGCATACGGATATGGAGAAGATCCGCGACACCATCGACGAGCTGGACCGGGTGGCTTTCCGCCAGGTGGTGGATGCCATCATCGGGGCCCGAAAGATCTATATTCTGGGCGTCCGCAGCAGCAGTGCCATCGCCAGTTTCTTGGACTACTATCTGAGTCTGATGCTCGATAACGTTCAGCTGATGCACAGCAGCTCCACCAGCGAGGTATTTGAGCAGGTAGTCCGGGTGCAGGAGGGCGACGTCCTGCTGGGGATCAGCTTCCCGCGTTATTCCAGTCGAACGGTCAAAGCGATGAAGTACGCCCATGAGCGCGGGGCGACGGTCGTGGCGCTGACGGACAGCCCGCTCTCGCCCATTGCGGTCCACGCTGACCACACCCTGCTGGCAAAGAGCGACATGATCTCGTTGGTGGATACGCTAGTTGCCCCGCTGAGCGTTGTCAACGCGCTGCTGGTGGCTGTGGGACAGCGGAGGGAAAAGGAATTGACCCGCACCTTTATGGATCTGGAGCGGATTTGGGACGAATACGAGGTTTACGAGAAGGGTGAGAACTGATTGCATCATCATCGGTGGCGGCGCGGCGGGTCTGTTCGCCGCGGGCGTGGCAGGCAACAGCGGGGTCAAAGTCTTGCTGCTGGAAAAGAATGAAAAACTGGGGAAAAAGCTATATATTACTGGGAAAGGCCGCTGCAATGTGACTAATAACAGCCCCTATCACGAAGTTCTCAAGAATGTGCCCCGCAACCCTCGTTTTCTCAGTGCCTGCATGAGCGTCTTCCCCCCCAAGAAGGCCATGACCTTCTTTGAAAGCCAGGGCGTGGCGCTCAAGGTGGAGCGCGGTGAGCGCGTGTTTCCCGTGTCGGACCACGCCTCGGATATCACCGCGGCCCTGCAGCGCTATTGCAAGGCCGGCGGCGTGGAGTACTACCGGGGAGAAGCAGACGAGATTCTGGTGGAGGACGGCGCCGTCAAGGGTGTCCGGCTGACCGACGGCACGGAGCTTTACGCGGACCGGGTGGTCATTGCCACTGGCGGATGCAGCTACCCTGCCACCGGTTCCAACGGCAGCGGCTACCGCCTGGCGGCGGCCGTAGGCCATACCATTGTGCCCCCGGTGGGTTCGCTGGTACCTTTGGAGGAGGATGGAGACTGGTGTAGCCGGCTCCAGGGACTCAGCCTGCGCAACGTTGCCATCCGGCTGAAAGACGAGCGGGGCAAACGGGTCTATTCGGACTTCGGCGAGCTGCTGTTCACCCACTTCGGCGTCTCAGGCCCCACGGTGCTCTCTGCCAGCGCCCACATGAAGGCAGAGCATCAATATCTGCTGACCATTGACCTCAAACCCGCGCTGGACGAAGGGCAGTTAGACGCCCGTATCCTGCGGGATTTTCAGAAATACATCAACAAAAATCTAGCCAACGCCTTGGTTGATCTCTATCCACGCTCCCTGATCCCGGTCATGATCGAGCGGGCGGGGCTGAGCCCGGAGCAGAAGGTCAACTCTGTGACCAAGGCCCAGCGCCACCGGCTGATGGATCTGACCAAGGGCTTTCCTATCACGATTCTGGGCAAGCGCCCGGTGGAGGAAGCCATCGTCACCTCCGGCGGCGTCAGCGTCAAACAGATCGAGACACGGACCATGGAGTCCCGCATTGTGGAAGGGTTGCACTTTGCCGGTGAGGTCATCGACGTGGACGCCTATACCGGTGGATTCAACTTGCAGATCGCCTGGGCCACCGGCTGGGCAGCCGGACGCGCTGTGGCTGGGCTGCCGCTGAAGGATGAAGCTGAGGAGGAAGAGGAATGAAAAATATCGCCCTCGACGGCCCCGCAGGAGCGGGCAAGAGTACTTTGGCAAAAAATCTTGCCAAAGCGCTGGGCTATCAATATGTGGATACCGGTGCGATCTATCGCACGATAGCCTATCACTATCAGATGTGCGGCATCGGGCCGCGGGACAAGGACAATATCCATAAGTTTCTGGGTGACGCCAATATTGAGGTCAAATATGAGGCCGGGGTGCAGCATATGATCCTCAACGGCACAGATGTGACCGACGCGCTGCGCACGCCGGAGCTGTCAAGCTTTGCCTCCACCGTCTCTGCCAATCCAGAGGTTCGCAAGTACTTATTGCAGATGCAGCGCCAGATTGCCAAGCACAATGACTGTGTCATGGACGGGCGTGATATCGGCACGGTTGTCCTGCCCAGGGCGGATCTGAAGATATATGTTACCGCATCTGCCGAGGTCCGGGCCCAGCGCCGGTTGCTGGAGCTGGAGGCCAAGGGCGAGAAGACGAGCTTTGCAAAGGTTCTGGCGGACATCAACGCCCGCGACGAAGCGGACATGAATCGTACGGTCGCGCCCCTGAAGCAGGCGGCGGATGCCATCTTGTTGGACACCACGCAGATGGATGCCGATGAAGTCCTGAAGGCAGCTCTGGCTCTGGTGCGGGAGCGTGGATTATGAGGAAAAAGAAAAATCAGTGGATCTATTACCTCCTCTGGGGGCTGTTTATGATTGCTTTTTTTGTCTGGCACCCCTTTTTTCGTTTCAAAGGGGCAAAAGAACATCCCTGACGAGGGCTGTTTGATCGTTGCCAACCACAGCAGTATGACCGACCCTATCTGGATTTTAATGGCTCTCGGTCCGCGCCGGGGCAGTTACATCATGGCAAAGAAGGAAGTCATGGAGTGGCCTATTTTGCAGCCGATTTTTCGCTGGCTGTGCATTTTCGGTATAGACCGCGGCAGCGCAGACCTGGCGGCGGTGAAACAGTCGCTGGAAATCCTCAAATCTGGCGAGAATCTCATGATCTTCCCCGAAGGGACCCGGGTCAAGCCCGGCCAGACGGTTGAGGCCAAGACGGGGGCGGTCATGATGGCCCAGCGCACAGGCGTCAAGGTTTTGCCGGTGTACGTCACCCAGCGGAAGA
>CALWWH010000164.1 GCA_944385195.1 uncultured Oscillospiraceae bacterium
GGAGCTGCTGCGGCAGTTCGGCTACGAGCTGGACGACGAGGCGCGGCTGCTGCAAATTCCCTCGGAACTGGATGCGGCAGAGGCCATCCAGGGGTTGCAGGCCCTGGCGGCGCAGCTGCTGAGCGGCCAGCGCCCGGACAGCAGCGCCATGCGCGACACGGTGCTGCACACCATCGCCTGCAAGGCTGCCATCAAGGCCGGGGACATCACCGGTATGGCGGAGCTGGAGGCCCTGGCCCGGGAGGTTTTGTCCCGGGAGGATATCAAATACTGCCCCCATGGGCGTCCGGTCTGCATCTGGCTGCCCCGGGCCACTATTGAGCGGCAATTTGGGAGAGCGTGAGCAATGAAACAAGTCATCTGTGTGGTCGGCCCCACGGCCTCTGGCAAGACGGCACTGGCGGTGAATCTGGCCCTGGCGCTGGATGGGGAAGTGGTGTCGGCGGACTCTATGCAGGTCTACCGGGGGATGGCCATCGGCACCGCCGCCCCTACCAGGGAGGAGATGCGGGGCGTGCGGCACCATATGATCGGCGTCTGTGAGCCCAGCGAGACGTTTTCGGCGGGCAAGTACGTGCAGATGGCGGCGCCCATCGTGGACGAGATCCTCTGCCGGGGCAAGAGGGTCATCCTGGCCGGCGGCACGGGATTGTATATCGACAGCCTGATCGCGGGCCGCGAGTTTGCACCCCATCCCGAGGACGGCTACCGCGCGGCACTCGAAGGTTTGGAGACGGCCCAGCTGCGGCAAAGGTTGCAGGCAGTGGACCCGGACTCCGCTGCCAGATTGCCCGACGCTGACCGCCGGCGCATGATCCGCGCCCTGGAGGTCTTTCACTACACGGGCCAGACCATCACCGCCCACGACGCCCAGACCCGGGCCATGCCGCCGCGCTACGACGCGGACTGGGTGGGCCTGGATTTCGCCGACCGAGCCGTGCTCTACGCCCGCATCGACCGGCGGGTGGAGCGGATGATGCAGGAGGGGCTTTTGGACGAGCTGCGCACGCTCCTGAGCACCGGTGTCCCCGAGAGCGCCACGGCGCTGCAGGCCATCGGATACAAAGAACTCCTCGCCGCCCTGCGGGGGCAGATGCGCCTGGACGAGGCTGTCGCCCTCATCCAGCGGCAGTCTCGCCGCTACGCCAAGCGGCAGCGGACCTGGTTCGGCCGCAACAGCGCTGTGCGCTGGATTCTTCGCGATGGGATGGAGGATGAGGCTATTCTGCGCGCAGCCCTGGGGCTGTTGGGCGAAAGCCGGACCGCGCAGCAGAGTTTCCCTCCGCCTTCGACATAAAGCCCCATGTTCCCTGTGATATATATAGTAGTACCGTGCGCCCGCACGAGACTATATATCAAGAGAGGGAACGTACATGATCAACATTCAGGAGCAATTTCTCACCGGCTGCCGCCGGGAGCGGATGCCGGTGACGGTCTTCATGACCAACGGCTTTCAGATGCGAGGCATCATCCTCGGGCACGACAACTTTGTCCTCCTGCTGGATGCCGAGGGCAAGCAGGAGATGGTGTACAAGCACGCGGTGTCTACCATCATGCCCATTCGACCCATTCCCCTGACCCAGGAGCAGCCCGATTGAACAGCTGTGGGTGTGCTCCTGTACACAAAGGAGCACACCCATGAAACAGGGAACTGTGATTACCAAAATCATCATGCTGATCTTCCTGGCGGCGGTGCTGGCCTATTTGGGCTACAGCGTCTTTGGGGCAGTCTATGACCCACTGACCACCACGGCCGCCGTCTCCTGCACCGCCGGCGAGAGCTACAACGCCGAGCTCTGGCTGGTGCGGGAAGAGATGCCCGTGCTCTCCGAGGCTTATATCACCTCCCTCTCACTGCCGGACGGGGCCAAGGTCTCCGCCGGCGGCGAGGTGGCCCAGGGCTACCGCAGCGAGGACGCCTACGAGCGCCAGCAGGAGCTGCTGGAGCTGGAGTCCCGGCTGGATCAGTTGCAGACCACCTACGAAGAGGGTGAGCAGCTGAAGCTGGACCCGGATACCGTGAGCGTACTCGAAGAGCGCATCGACAGCGGTGTCTTGGCCCTGGGTCAGAGCAATGCCGCCGGGGATCTGCGGGCGGCGTCCGACCAGGCGACGTCACTGCGGACGCTGATTCTCCGGCGCAGCGCGTCGGATGTGGACCAGAGCCTGCTGCAAGGCAACATCGAGGAGCTCAAAGACGAGATCGAGGCCCTGAAAAGAGAGGTCAATCTGGGCTCCAGCTACATCACCGTGGACTACGCAGGCTGGTTTTCCGGCACCTGCGACGGCTTTGAGCAGCTGCTGACCCCAGAGGTGCTGCTGCGCTCGGGGGTGACGGCCTTTGAGAATCTCATCAGCACCGAGACGGAAGCACCCCGTGGGGCTGTGGGCAGGCTTGTCACCGATGCCACATGGTATGCCGCGATGCTGGTTTCTGCGGATTTTGCAGACCAGTTCGACAGCCAGAGTACGGTGCAGCTGGATCTGGACGGCAACCTCACGGACCTGATCACCATGCAGG
>CALWWH010000165.1 GCA_944385195.1 uncultured Oscillospiraceae bacterium
TGCCGTTGAGGATGCCTCCATTGCTGGCTGACGTCATTCACTCCAGCGACTGCAAACTAATTTGCGAAAAATCCTTGACACTACCTCCCCATTAAGGCACTTTTGATGGGCTTGTTTTGAGGCAAATAATTTACCCGCGCCGCAGCATGATCGCTGCGGCGCGGGATTTATAATATGCTTGTTCGAAGGGATTGTTTAACGGGCTTTGTAACGGGTGTAGGCAGCCTCCTGAATATCACAAAGATCCTCTACGCCCATGTTGACGATTCCATTTACAAATTCATCCCAGTCAGACTCGAAGTTCAGCTCACCCATGATAAATCTCGGGATGCGCTCTTCTACGTAGGTAGTGATGTCATTATTGCGGGAGGAAAACTCTTCAGATTCCTCCGCGGTCATGGAGATATTTGTCGGGATCATCCAGGCGCCATCATAGTTGGTCTCCCAGGTGTTGTAGCAATCATAAATGGTTGGGTCGGAGAAGTCCTCCTTCGACTGGAGATAGGTATAAAGACCAATACGCCAGCACCAGGTGGCCAGCTTATGGCTGGTATACTCCCACTCACTGTCCAGCAAAAGGGCTGTGGAAACCGGCTCGCCATTCTCATCCAGATTGTAGGTCACGCCCTCCACACCGTAGTTGGAGTAGAGGAAGCCCTTCTTGGTATAGAAAAAGTCGCAGAACTTGATGGCAAGTTCAATATTCTTGCAGGTAGTAGAAATGGCGAGAGGATACCCGCTGACATAAGTGTAGTTGAAACCCAGGTGCAGGGTCTGACCCTCTTCCAGAACGGGGAAGGGAACGGCCTGACGATAGTAGTCGTCGTGCGGAGCCCAGTTATAAGAGTCCACCATCTGACTCTTGTTGAATGAGAAAACGCTCATGCCAGAACCAACGGTGTCATCCCAATAGACGGAATTATACAGCATGCCATAAGCGGCACCGTTGTCGTGGTCCACATCCCAGTCAACAAAGTTCTTCAGGATGAAGCCTTTGTTGTACCAGTCGTTCATCAGCATCAGATACTGCTTGTAGCCATCTTGGATGTAACCATACTTTACTTCCTCGCCATTTTCGGCATAATAGCCGGCATAGGCATCATAAGCCGAGGCGAATAGGCCATACGTATAGACGCCGGATTGCGGGAACGCCAGCGGTACTTCTACGCCGCCATCCCTATACGCGGCCAGCAGAACTTCCCAATCAGCGATCGTGACAGGATCGCCTCCGGTATAGCCCGCCTTTTCAGCCAGATCAGTCCGATAAGCAGGACCAGTCCAGGGACCCTCCGGTTCTTTCAGGATGGTAAAGAAGCCCCACATTGCACCAGAATCGGTACGAGTATCGCGATAAACATTTGCATTGGCGTTGGCAAAGGCTGCATAATGCGGGTACAGGCTCTCATCATAGTCGCGCAGGTCAATGATGATTCCGTCTTCGATGGCAGCATCACCGGACTTGATTGCCGTTAGGCTGGGAATCATCATCAGGTCCGTGTAATCCTCAGACACAAGCATCAGGCCAAACTTCTCACTGCCGGTGGAAGCAGTTGTGGTGACAAAGTCAATGTCGATATTGGTGTCAGCAGCAACCGCTTTGCGCCACTCAGAGTCGTTAAAATCCGTCCACTCACCATATGGATCGTAAGTACGCCATGCGGTAAAAGTAGTCAGCGTATCGGTCAGAGGCAGTTCAACGGTCTCCAGGGTCACTTCCTTGGCAGCGCCTGCTTCCAGGATCTCTGCATTCTCGGAAGGCTCTTCAGCGGGATCTTCAGCTGGTTCCTCAACTGGTTCCTCAGCAGGAGTTTCTTCGGGCTCGCTGGTTGCAGGGGTGTCACTTGCTTGAGACGCGTCGTCTGTTGGGGTAGCCGCGGGATCGGAAGCACAGGCGGCAAACATAGACAGCAGCATCAAAGCGACAAGCAACAAAGCAAATGTTTTCTTCATTTTTAGGGACTCCTTTCTGTATTATGGATTTCTTTTTGATGTTCGATTTGTTACATATCGAATCATCTATGTTCATAGTATAATATCATACAGATCATTTGTCCATTGTGTTTTCGATTTTTTGCATTCAGCATTCTATCACAAGTAGCAATGTTTTACTACTTCGTGCAGCCCCTCGAGTGTATCCTCCTTCAGTACTGGGAAGCTCTGAAATTGATTATACCGATACAATATGTTGTTTTCACTATTGGTCCAAAGAACCGAAGCGCCGCCCGTCGATTTTTCCTTGTACTCTGTTGGGGACATTCCCATGCGCTGCTTGAATACCCTGTAGAAATTGCTGTAGGTGGAGAAGCCGCAGAGGTCAGAGACCTCCATGACGGTATGCTCGTTTTTCATCAGCATTCCGCAGGCAATATTCAAACGTACGCTGGTCAGATAACCCAGAAAGCTGGCGTTAAGGCTCTGGCGAAACAATCTATAGAGACTGGACTCGCTGTAATTAAAGCGCTCTGCCAGCATTGACAGTGTTAGTGGCTCACTATAGTGCTCGTGTACCTCCCGAATGCAGTTTGCCAGCAGCATAGGGCTGTCCAGCGGCGGGGATTTGGCCGGGACCTGATGGCGTGAGAGCAGCATTAAAATACGATCCAGACAACAACGGGCCTGAAACCATTCTGCATCACTGACGGGCGTTCGTTCGGACGGGCTGACGCGAAACCGCGAATAAATCATTCTGCCCATACAGGCCACCGCCTCCCGCAGGGCGCAGACATCAGGGTGATCCTTTGGCAGCGCATTCTCCCCCACTGTTGAGAGCGCCAGCCGGACGTTTCCCGTACGGCGGAGCAATGCTTCGTCGAAATTGAAGATCATCTGCAAGCCGTCTGGTACGCCGTCGTAAATTTCGTGAGACTCAAAGGTGTCAATGGTCAACACATCCCCCGCTTCGAGGCGATGTTCTGCACCGTCCACCCAGACCGTGTGACTGCCGCGCAGCATGATCACGATCTCGGGCCCGTACATCCAGTGGCGGGAGTTGCGGATGATATTGCCCATGACATAGCCTACATTAAGTCCATAGCAGGCGCCTGACCAGCGTCCGAACTCCATATAGCCACGGTCCGCAATCGCCTCATTCTTTGTTTTCATGCTCTGAGTGCTTCATCAGGAAGGTAGAGATTGTACGGGCAGGCAGCTGGATGCGGATAACCTGTCCGCACATGCGGACTGCATATCCAGCGTCGCTGTTGGACTTGTTGAGAACCACCAGAACAACAGTTCCGTCGGGGTTCTTCGCCGCCGTCATTTCAACTTTGTCATCACAGCGGCTGAAGCCGATGCGCTTTGCGCCGGGTTCGATATAGCGCGAAAAGTGGCCAATGAAATAATACATCAGATCCGTGCGATAGCTGCCGTCTTCGTTGGCAATCATGCCGGCAGAGAAACCGCCGGGCACATGCCGTGGGCCACCGTTTTGATCCAGACAGAGGTTCCAGTCGATCCAGCTTTCCATGCCGGCGTTGAGGTTGCCAATGATGTCATGGGCATAACTGACTGCATCCTCATACTCGACTGTCTCAGGCGTTTTTCTGTCGCCGCCCATTCCCATAAATCCAACCTTACCAGGCTGGTGCAGGGGACAGCACTCGCTGAAGAGCATCTTGAGCTTTGGATATTGCTCAGAGGTCATCTGAACCGCCTCAAAGTGATCGCCGGAGTACCAGTGGAAAGCGATACCAGTCACCATATTTTCGGTCTGTTCATCGATCAGCTCCTGGCACCATTCCAACACGCGCTCCTTGTTGTGATCCCAAATGTACAGGCCCACTTTTTCTGCCAGTCCGGCTTCGACCATGGCTGGATACAGATGGTCGCGGAGGAACGTTTTCTGCTGCTGGGCCGTCCAGACGCAGCTGTCCCAGTTGGTAGCGGCGATGGACTCATTTTGCAGGGTCAGCATCGTGACGGGAATGCCCTCATCGAGGTAGGCCTGAACGTATTTGACTAAGTACTTTGCCCAGGAGCTGTAGTACTCGGGCTTCAGGCTGCCGCCGTTGTTGCGGCTAGGATTTTCATAGTCAATGTGCTGCCGAAACTGTCCGCCATAAGTCTGTGCGTCGTTTTTCGGCCTCGCAGGCGGGGTCTTCCACTGTTTGGGCGGAGACCAGGGACTCATCAGAACGCTGATGGGCCGGTCGCTCAAGGCAATAGCCTCTTTTAACATGGGAAGGACATACATTTCATCGCGTTTGAGACTGAAGCTTTTCAGCTCCGGGTCGGAAATGGGGTCCTCTACTGCCTGATACTCTTCCAGGGAGTAGTCGCAGCTATCGATTGGGACGCGGATGAGGGTCAGGCCATTGCTGCCAGGACCAAAAAACTTACCCATAGCCTCCTGGCGGGTCTGCGCGCTCATCTTCGAGAACAGATACGCAGAGGTTTCGGTCATCGCACCACCGAAACCATCAATGGTCTGATAGCTGATGCCGGGATAGACATTGATGACGCCTGATTCCAGATGCCGGGCCTCATCAGCTTCCAGGGTTACAGGAAGAATCTTTTTGTGCTCATAAGGCAGACCGTTGGCAGAGAAGGTTGTGATTTGTTGACAGATCATCGTTGGGTTGCCTCCTTGAATTATATTTTAAGTAACTTTATTATAACAATTTATTTGGATAGACGCATTCAATTTTCTGCTATTTATATTTAGGATTCTATCACTGGTATTCATAATGCACAATAGTAAAAGCACTGCAGCGATTGCTGCAGTGCTTTTGAGTGATTTAGTTTGCAAGCACAGCGTCCAGTGCAGCGAGGATCTGTTCGTCTTCCTCCCAGTCTAGGAGGCCATAATACTGATTGACGTAGTCCTCATCGTCCAGATGCAGCTCGATGTCAGGCACAATTCCCACGCCGACCAAACTCTTATCGTTGGGCGTGCGGTACTCACCGCAGGAAATCGCTACCGCGGAGCCATCGCTGAGCTCGAAGGTATTCTGATAGTATCCCTTGCCGCTGGTGCCGGTCCCAATTACGGTGGCCCAGTCGTATTCCTGCAAAGCAACGGCGAAAAACTCTGCCGCGGAGATGCTGTTCTCATTGACCAGCACGGCCATTGGCATCTCCAGACAACTGGCGTCAGATTCATCGATCTCCGTCCTGCCATCGTAGGTGGTCGCCCGGAAAAGCGGTCCCTCCGGCAACAGGTAGTCCAGCAGATCGACCATCTCATGCTTGTACCCGCCGCCATTGTTGCGGACATCGAAAATCAGCGAGGTGGCGCCTGCCTCCAGCGCCTCTTCTATGGCTGAAATGGTATTCTTCGCCACGTTGGCATTAAAGTCGCCGATGGTAACCAGAGCCGCGTTGTCTCTAAGCATCTGCCAAGTGACAACCTCCACCTCTACGGTACGCCGTGTCATGGTGGCATCATAGGTTTTGCCATCTCGGATAAAGGTCACTGTGACGTCGGTATTCTCTGGGCCACGGACGCGGTTTTTGGTCTCTTCCATACCCAATGCGTAAGCATCTTCGCCCTCTACGGCAGACAAGATATCCCCGGGCAAAACTCCTGCCTCCATGGCGGGGCTGTTCTTTGTAACGCTCACAACGTTAAAACCCAGCTCGTCCTCGCGGCCTTGAATGGTGATGCCTACTCCCACGTATTCGTTATTCTGGGCCTCGTGAAACGCATCCATGTCTTTGGCGCTGATGTAATAGCTCCACTGATCGCCAGTGCCAGCGATCAACCCTGCCGCAGCGCCATCCATGAGCTGCTGCTCATCCATTTCACCCACGAAATAGTAGTCCAGATACGCCTGAATTTCCTGTAGCTTGGCAAAGTCGTTTTCTTCAGACACCGCATTGGCCATGTATACAGATCCCCCCGGCAGGTACGGCCGTACCCAGAGGAAGCAGACCGCACAGCCCACTGCAATCCCAAGCAGCGCCACAACGCAGGTGAGCAGTACTACATATCTATTTTTCATGCTGCCGCCTCTCAATATATGCTGATATATTCCATGGGGTTGACTGTCGCTCCGTTGATGTACAACTCAAAGTGCAGATGCGGGCCCGTGGAATAGCCAGAGCTGCCCACATAGCCGATCACTGTGCCCTGGGAGACATAGTCCCCATAAGAAACCGCAAAGCTGCTCATGTGTGCATACTGGCTGGCAGTGCCGTCATCGTGCTGGATCATGATGCAGTTGCCGTTATAGTACTCGCTGGCCGCTTTGACCACGGTACCGGATTTGACAGCATAGATGGAGGTACCATAACTTGCCGCCAGGTCAACGCCATAGTGGAACCGGTACTCATTGGCGATGACGTGCCAGCGCATACCGTAGGCATCCGTAACCCAGCTGGTGCCAGAGGGCAGCGGAGAACCGTAACCGCTGGAACTGGTACTGCCTCCGGAGGATCCGCTGCTGCTCGGCGTTTCTTTCTGAAGCGCCGCCTGATAGTCATCAAGCAGCGCAAGTGATGCCGCCCGGAGCTCTGCCTCCTGCTGCTCGGCCTCATACTGGGCCAGGACTAACAACTCGTTATCAGCCACCAGCTGAGCTATCCACTCATCGGTCTTCACGCGCAGTTCAGCCAGCTGCCCCTGCTTCTCCTCTAGCTCCTGCTGCTTGGCGTTGAGCGCCTCCCGGGCCGTCTCCAGCTCAGCCTGCTCCTGTTCTACCAAAGCGCGAGCCTGGGCCAGCTGTTCCTGCATCATCTGGTCTGCGCGGCTGATCTCCGCGATCATATTCAGCCGGTCCAACAGGTCGGACAGACTTGTGGCCTGGAAGATGACAGCCCAATAGTTTTCTGCTCCGTTCTCCTCCATGGCTCGTAGGCGGGTCTTATAGCGCTCAGCCATGTCTGCCTCTGCTTCCAGCGCTGCATCGACCTGGTCCTGCTTGTCGGCGATATCGAGGTTCAGCTGCTGCAGCTGTGCGCGGATCTGGTCAATGTCTTCTTCTACAGACAGAACCGCTTGGTCGATGACCAGCTTCTTTTCAACGTAAGCCAGAGCCTCCTCGCGGCGGTCTGCCGCTTGCTGGCGCAGGGACTCAGCCTCTTCTCCAAGGGCATCTGCCGCCTGGTTGGTTTCATAAATTTCTTCCGCAATCTCGTCAGAGTTGTTGGCTGCAAAGGCCGGGGTAATCAGGCTTAAAATGAGACTCAATAGCAGCACTGCTGCCAGGAAACCAGCCATGATCGCCGCGAAGCGGCGCTTGACTTTCTGGGACATAATAACCTCCTTAGGGAATAAGGGAAAACTGGGCGTCCTCACACTTTGAGGAAACGGCGGATGGACAGCAAGCTGCCGAGGACGCCGATGAGGATGCCTGAACCAAGACAAGCCGCGGCCATAATGGGCGCCAGTCCTTTAAAGGACATGAGCGTAAACATTTGCAGCACATCCATGGCCATAATCCGGCTGCGGAGGAGTTCATAGAGACCCCACAGCAAGAAAAAGGACAAGATGGCACTCAGAAGGCCTAAAATCAGGCCTTCAATCACAAAGGGACCGCGAATAAATCCGTTTGTTGCACCAACCATGCGCATGATGCCGATCTCTTCCCTCCGGCTCAGCAGCGCCAGCTTGATGGTATTGCTGATGATGAACAGGGAAACAACCAGCAGAATGCTTACAATGGCTATGGAAACCCAACTGAGAATATTTCTCAGGGTGGTAAATCCCTGGGCAACTTCCGGATTTGAGTTGACCTCCGCGACGCCTTCAATGGTTTCGAGAGTCCTTTCTGTCTGCTCCAACAGGGACAAATCCTTCAGATAGACTTTGAATCGGTCGCGAAAAGTGTCGGGCTGCAAGCCATCAAATTTTGTTTGATCGGAATACTGGTTTTTAAAATCTTCCAGCGCTTCCTCCCGGGTCACGAAAACTGCCTCGCGGACATTTTCCACCCGGTTGATCTCCGAACCGACGCTATGGGCCTCGGCAGTTGGATAACTTTCATCTATATAGACGAGGATCTCGCACTCCTGCTCATAGTGCTCCAGCATGGCGCTGATATTGACCAATAGCATTGCAAAAGTCCCCATGATCACCAGGCAGGCGACAATGATGCACACAGCTGCAAAGGACATGAATCCGTGCATTGTAAAGCCGCGGAATCCTTCGCGCAGATAATAAGTAAAATTATTATGACTCTTCATAGCTCGTAAATTCCATCCTGCTGGTCGCTGACGATCGTGCCATTGACGATGGCGACAACACGTTTGGCAAAGCGGTTGACCAGGTCGCGTTCATGGGTGACCACCAAAACCGTGGTGCCCAATTGGTTAATCCGTTCCAGCAAATACATAATCTCCAGGCTCATGGCCGGATCGAGGTTGCCGGTGGGCTCGTCCGCGATGATCGCCTGGGGACGATTGACCAACGCGCGCGCAATGGCGACGCGCTGCTGCTCACCGCCGGAGAGCTCTCGGGGGTAGCGGTCCTCCTTCCCCTCCAGGCCAACCAGTTCCAGCACCGCAGGAACACGACGCTGGATGGCTTTCTCCCGGGCGCCCACAGCGCGCATGGCAAAAGCGACGTTGTCAAAGACCGTCTTGTCTGCAATCAGACGGAAATCCTGGAAGATAATCCCCATCGTTCGGCGCGCCATAGGAATCTTCCTGCGCCGAATCTTGCCCAGGTCATAGCCATTGACGAAAACGGAGCCGGACGTAGGTGCCAGCTCCGCCGTCAGAAGCTTTATAATGGTCGACTTGCCCGATCCGGAGGGCCCGACCAAAAATACAAATTCACCGTCATCGATACGCAGACTGACATCGTCCAGGGCTACGGTGTCAATCTCGTAGGACTTAGAGACCTCGCGAAGTTCAATCATCTCATCAGGGGGGTCTCGCGGGAGTTCAGGTATTTCTTAACCATCAACGCAACCTTAAAAACGATGGCATGATCAAACTCACGCAAATCCAAACCGGTCAGCTTCTTAATCTTCTCAAGACGATAGACCAGGGTGTTGCGGTGCACAAACAGCTTTCTGGAGGTCTCGGAGACATTCAGGTTGTTCTCAAAGAACTTATTGATCGTAAAGAGCGTCTCCTGATCCAGAGAGTCGATTGAGTTCTTTTTAAAGACTTCGCTGAGGAAAATCTCACAAAGCGTAGTGGGCAGCTGATAAATCAGTCGGCCGATGCCAAGGTTCTCGTAGCTGATAATGCTCTTCTCCGTGTCGAAAACCTTGCCGACTTCAATGGCCATGAGCGCTTCTTTGTAGGAGTTAGGCAGTTCGCGCAGATGGCTGCAAATGGTGCCGATACCAATGACCGTCTTGACGAAAATCTCGGCGTTGAGGGTCTCCTCGATCTGCGTGGCCAGGCGGGTCAGCTCCTTGGAATCCGTACCAGGCGCCAACTGACGGATGACTGCAATATCCGTCTCGCTGATGGACAGGACAAAATCCTGCTGC
The DNA here is from genome assembly GCA_944385195.1 of uncultured Oscillospiraceae bacterium. GTDB lineage: Bacteria > Bacillota > Clostridia > Oscillospirales > Oscillospiraceae > RUG11142. The sequence continues at coordinate 9,387 of CALWWH010000165.1, forward strand.
TTATCCGAGAACATGCTCTGAAGCACATCAACCGCTGCCACATCCGCCTTGCCAACCTGGCGAATCAGGAACACCGCACGGGGCACGTCTGTCACAAAATGCAGCTCCTTAGCCCGGATATAGATATCGCCCGGCAAAATATTGTCGGTAATGATGTTTTTAACAAAGGTACCCTTATCGTGTTTTTCTTCATAGTGAGCCTTTGCAGCCGACATTGCAACGGCGGCCATCACACAGATCATGCGGGCCTGCTCATCATCGCCGCTGACAAAAACAGCGTTATCAAAATGGGTGCTCCAGTTGGCCATCGCTTTAAACGTGCGATGCTCCATGGTAATCACAGATTCGCTGGAGGATATAAGCCGCATGGCGGCATCTTCCCACCGTTCGCCGATCAGGCTTGTTTCACTGCAGGCATTGACCGTTCCGTCGGAGTCGATCACACCAATGGTGCGGTCAGTCGCATCCTTGAGCTGAACAATGACGCCTTGGAAAATCCGGCTGGACATTGTAGAATCTCTCCTTTCGTTTTGCCTGTGGAATCGAGATATCTTTTCCTTATATCTCCTCCTATAATAATACGAAATCGTCCAGATTGCAAGCATTTCTTGCATTGGTTTGCTGAAAAGCTGTGTTTTTCTCCGAAATTACCTTGTATTTTCCCTTTTGGTGCCGTATAATGGAAGTAATCTATACAGACAGGAGAACTCCATCATGGATCTGACACATCCCATCCTTATGGACGGTGCCACCGGCACCGAACTGCAGAAGTTGGGAATGCCTGCCGGCACTGCCACCGCCCTTTGGGCCGCAGAGCATCCGGAAGCCATCTGCAGCGTCTACCGAAGCTATCTCAGCGCCGGCACGCAGTTTCTGATCGCAGCGACCTTCGGAGCGAACCGCGCGGCTTTGAAGGCCTATCACGCGGAAAATCGGGTTTCTGAGCTCAATCACAGCCTCGTCGCCCTCGCCAAAGACTGTGCCGCTGGCCGTGCCATCATTGCGGGGGACCTTTCCCCTACTGGCTGGCTCTGCGCCCCGCTGGGAGATCAGGATTTTGAGCAGGTCTATGAAGTCTACCGTGAGCAGGCAGCTGCGCTGGAAGAAGCCGGCGTCGACTGTTACCTCATTGAGACGCAAATGGCGCTGTCCGACCTGCGTGCCGCAATGCTCGCAGTGCGCACCGTGTCCCAGAAGCCAATTCTGGTTTCCGTCACTGCCGACAGCAGCGGGCGACTCCCTTATGGCAGCGACATGACCGCCTGCCTGGTGACCGCGCAGGCCATGGGCGCAGCGGTCTTCGGCCTAAACTGCTCCTTTGGCCCGGAAGAGATGGCAGAGAACTTGCTCAAACTATCCCTCTACGCCAAGATTCCCCTCTCCTGCAAAGCCAATGCCGGTATGCCCCAGCAGATCAACGGCAATACCGTCTACGACTGCCCGACGCAGGCCTATACACAGCCCGTGCCGGCACTTTATGAAGCCGGAGTCCGCCTCTTCGGCGGCTGCTGCGGTTCAACCCCAGCACACATTGCCGCCCTGCACAATGCCTTGCAGAAGCTCCCCAAAAAAGACTTCATCCCCTGCCAAGGGGAGTGGCTGGCCTCAGAACAGGCCATCTTCCCCGCCAGCGGAGCATATGAAGTCACCCACGTCGATGCGCAGAACCTGGAGGATGTGATAGACGAAATTCCCGAGTTGGACGGGCCGCTCTGCGTCGACTGTAACGACACAGCCGTGTTGGAACAGCTGCTGCGTCATTACCAGGGGCGTGCAGGCTACGCTGGCCGTGGAATCGATCCGGCAGTGCTGGAACAGTTGGCAGAAAAATATGGATTACTTGTTATTTGACGTAAATAAGGAGCAAAAGTTCCCAATATCCTCACTGTCCATTCTTTCTCTTCCTGACGGGCCGATTCAGGGCAGAGAAATTGGTTACAACAACTTCGCGCATTTTGAAAAAGCATGTGCACACCATTTGACAAATGCGGCACCATGAGGTAAAATAAGCGCTGTGACCGGGTCGGACAGCCGCGCAGGCAGGCCCAAAGGCCGTCTGTGAGGAAAGTCCGGGCTCCGCAGGGCAAGGATAACGGGTAACGCCCGCCGAAGGCGACTTCAGGACAAGTGCAACAGAGAGATACCGCCGCGCTTGCGCGGTAAGGGTGGAAAGGCGAGGTAAGAGCTCACCGGCCGACTGGGAACTGCTCGGCCATGTAAACTCTATCCGGAGCAACACCGTGGAGGGACTGCGCTGCGAGCGCAAGGCTGGCCCTGGCCGTCCCGTGGAGGTGGCTAGAGCGTACCGGCAACGGTACGTCGAGATAGATGGCTGTCAAGACAGA